>CAUFXK010000006.1 GCA_959596495.1 uncultured Collinsella sp.
CCTGCGAGCAGCCGCAGCCGGTGATCTTGGACATGAGCGGGCTGCCGCCGTGGGATTTGGCCACGGTCGTGCCGTCGGTGATCAGGTCCACCTCGCCCGAGACCACTACGGCGCCGCCGGTGTAGCGGGCGAGCGCCACGGCGGCATCGCGGGCGGCGTCGACCGTGTCGGTGGTATCGACACCGCGCACGCGGCTCAGATCGGCTGCCTCGCCCTCAAGACCCCACAGGCCGGCGAGCGCGATGATCTCGGAGGCGTTGCCGCGCACGATGGCGGGCTTGTACTGCTTGAGTTCGTTTACCAGCTGGGTGCGCAGGCTGCCAATGCCCAGGCCCACCGGGTCGAGCACCCAGGGCTTGCCGGCGTCGTGTGCCGCCTTGGCCGCGCGGGGAATCGTCTGCTCGTAGATGGGGAAGAGCGTGCCCATGTTGAGATAGATGGCGCCGCCGCCGGCAACGAGTGCCTCGCCCTCGTCGGGTAGATAGACCATGGCGGCCGAACCGCCCACGGCGAGCTGCGCATTGGCGACAAAGTCGATCGTCACCGTGTTGGTGATGGAGCCGGCCATCGGATTGGTGGCGCGAATCTCCCCCACGGCCTTGATCACGTTTTGCTTAAGCTGTTTCGAATCAATCACTGCACATGCCTCCTTGGCATAGAAAAGGGGCGCTGTGCATAGACAGCGCCCCTGTAAAGGCGGCATGCTCCCTACGCCAGCATTAACTGACAGGTTCAAAGGATTGGGCCCCATGCCCTCTCAGCCTTGTGGTTTGCACCGCCGGCACTCCCGCATCGAATCTGTTGTTCCCTATACTAGCGCACCTGCCAAATAGGGATAGGTTTATTTTGGCAGGTAACAACTGGGGCTTTGCGTTTTCCCAGATAAAACCTGCCAAAATAAACCTGTCCCTTTTTGGCAGGTCGGTACAATAGACGGGATTAAGAATGACCGAGGGGACCTTATGATCAAACTTGTGCTGACCGATATGGACGATACGCTGATTCCTGCTGGACACGATGGCGCCAGCGACTACGCCATCGAGGGCATTCATGCCATGCAAGCGGCGGGCCTGCATTTTGGCCCGGTTTCGGGTCGCCAGCCGTCCGCGATGGGCTGGATGTTTCGCAATCGCTCCGAGTGCTTCTCGACCGGTGCGTTTTGCAACGGCCAGGTGATGTTTGTCGATGGCGAGGCGGTTGCCTCGCGCACAACTGATAACGATGCCCTGATGCGCCTGGCCGACTACCTGGAGCAAGAGACCGACGATACCTATCTGAAGGTCTACCGTCTGGGTGATGACTTTTGGGACAACGACGCCTATTGCGTGACAAGCGATCCCGAGCGTGTGCGTCGCGCCATGGAGTCAGGCGGCAACGCGTGGCTCAAGGGCGAAGAGGCTCCCTGTCGTCCTGTTGTTGACGATGCCCCGGTATACAAGGCGAATATCTGGAGTGCCCGTTCGCGCGAGGAGCTCGCCGAGCTGCGCAAGCGTGTTGCCGCCGAGGTGCCGGAGCTCTCGCTCGTGTTTCCCAACAACCGCGTGCGCCTGTTCGACGTTCTTCCGACCGGCTGGGACAAGGGCTGTGCTGCGCTGGAGCTGGCGCGCGCTTTGGGCCTGACGCCCGACGAGGTGGCCGTATTCGGCGATTCCGATAACGATTTGCCCATGATCGATGCCGTTCCCAATTCCGTTGCAGTCGCCAATGCCAACGAGGCCGTCACGGCTGCCGCGCGCTGGCATATCGGCGCTGCGGCAGACGATGCGGTCGCCGGGGCTCTACATCAGATTGCCGCCTGCGTCGCGACGGGGGAGATGCCGTCGTTTATGCGTCAGATGGACGCGACGGGTTTCGACGTCACGAACGTCTAGGGAGAAGGCTATGAAGCTTCAGCAGCTCAGATATGTTGTTAAGGTTGCCGAATGCGGCAGCATCACCGAGGCCTCGCGCCGGCTCTTTGTGTCGCAGCCCTCGATCACCGCGTCGATCCGCGATCTCGAAAACGAGATGGGTGTGCATATCTTTGAGCGCACCAACAAGGGCGTCATTGTGTCCGAGGAAGGCGAGACCTTCTTGGGCTACGCGCGCCAGGTGCTCGACCAGGCCGACCTGCTCGAGGGCAAGTACAAAGGCACGTCCGAGCAGGTGCCGCACTTTAGCGTGAGTTGCCAGCATTATTCCTTTGCCGTTAACGCGTTTGTTGACGTGATCCGCGAGTTCGATGCCGCGCGTTACGACTTCACCCTGCGCGAGGAGCAGACTCACGAGATTATCGAGGATGTCGCGCATATGAAAAGCGAACTGGGCATCCTGTACTTATCTGAGCATAACCGCGAGGTTATCGAGCGCATGCTTGCCGCCAACGAGCTCGTATTCGAGGGGCTTTTCTGCGCTACGCCGCATGTCTTCGTGTGCGCCGACCATCCACTGGCGGACCATGCCAGCGTGACGCTCGAAGATCTCGAGGACTACCCGTTCCTGTCCTACGAGCAGGGCAGCTATAACTCGTTTTACTATTCCGAGGAACTGACCTCGACCTTTGAGCGTCGCAAGAATATCCGCGTGCGTGACCGTGCGACGTTGTTCAACCTAGCTATGGGCCTTAACGGTTACACGGTGTGTTCGGGCGTGATCAGCCACGAGCTCAACGGGCCGGGTATTATCTCGATTCCGCTCGATGTGGACGAATACATGGAGATCGGCATTATCACGCGCAAAAATACGACGCTCACGCGCTATGGGCAGGCCTATATCGACGCGATTCGTCAGCATATCTAGTTTGTTATGTCTGCCGTGCGCATGATGCCGAGCGGCGCGTATTGATATAGCTATTCCCTATGCCAAACCAAAAATAATACGTATTTTACGATGGCTACTTGAGCACTCATACTTTGTCCCGTTAAAGCATCCACGCAAAAAAGGAGATCAGTATGAGCAAATCCACCCAGCTCAAAGCGCCGTTTCGCGCCGATATCGTCGGCAGCTTTCTTCGTCCGCAGGCTGTAAAGGACGCCCGTGCCGCCTATGTCGCGGGTAAACTCGACGCTTCCGGCCTTAAGGCCGTCGAGGACGAGGCCATCCGCGACTTAGTGGCCAAGCAAAAGGCCGCCGGCCTGCAGGTCATCACCGATGGCGAGTTTCGCCGCAGCTACTGGCACCTCGATTTTATGTGGGGGCTGAACGGCGTCGAGCGTCGCACCTCGCGTACGGGCTATATGTTCCACGATGAGGAGACTACCGCCGACACCGCCGTGGTAACCGGTTCCATTAGCGGCGAGAATCATCCGTTCGTCGAGCACTTTAAATTTGTCAAGGCGCTCGAGGGGGAGGGCCAGGTCGCACGGCAAACCATTCCGGCGCCGATCCAGACGTTCTCTGAGGTCACGCTCGATCGCTGCGATGGCCAGCAGGAGAGCCTGCGCGCCGTCTACAAGACCGACGAAGAGCTCGCCGATGCCATCGCCGCAGTATATCGCACCGTGATTGCCGACCTGTATGCCGCAGGCTGCCGCAACATTCAATTTGATGACTGCACCTGGGGCATCTATTGCGATACCGACTTTGTGTCCAAGACCGGTATGAGTCCGGTTGACCTGCAAAAGGTGAGCGAGCTGGGCGTGGCGCTCAACAATGCTGCCATCGCGGGCAAGCCCGACGATTTGGTCATCAACACGCATGTATGCCGCGGCAACTACCACTCCACCTACGCTTTTGAAGGCGGCTACAATCCCATCGCTCCATATCTGTTTGCGCATGAGGACGTCGACGCTTTCTATCTGGAGTTCGACACGCCGCGCGCCGGTGGTTTTGAGCCGCTCAAGTACGTTGCCCCGGGCAAGAAGGTCGTGCTGGGCTTGGTAACCACCAAGGCGGCAGAGCTCGAGAACGAGGATGTTATCGTCGAGCGCATCCGCGAAGCCGCAAAGTACGTGCCGCTCGAGAACCTGTACCTGTCGCCCCAGTGTGGCTTTGCCAGCTGCGAGATTGGCAACAAGCTGACTGAGGACGAACAGTGGGCAAAGATCGCGCTGGTCAAGCGCATTGCCGAGCGCGTTTGGAAATAGCGCTAGCGTTTGCAGGTGGCGGCGCGTGCGAGACGTGGCGTATCGCGTACAATGGTTCGGATCGTATCGTTCGGGCAGGTTATCCGATATGCCTGATCGCCCTTCCATTCGAAAGGACTTCCATGTCCCAGTCTTCGACACCCGCCGTCACCGATGCCATCTACGATGCATCGTCGCTCGGTCGCCCGCGCATGTTTTTGCTCGGCCTACAGCACCTGTTTGCCATGTTTGGTGCCACGGTGCTGGTGCCCGTGCTCACTGGTCTCTCGGTTTCGGCAACGCTTTTGTTTGCCGGCTTGGGCACGCTGCTGTTCCATTTCCTGTCGCGCGGTAAGGTCCCCGCATTCTTGGGCTCATCGTTTGCCTTTATTGCCGGTTATGCTGCCATTGCACCCAACGGCGAGGCCGAGCTATTGCCTTACGCTTGTCTGGGCGTTGCCTGCGCCGGATTGCTCTATCCGGTGCTCGCGGCGCTCTTCCGTGCGTTTGGTGCCAAGCGCGTCATGCGCTTCTTCCCGCCGGTGGTGACGGGCCCCATCGTCATTTCGATCGGTCTGATCCTGGCAAGCTCCGCTATTGCCAACTGCCAGACCAACTGGCTCGTTGCCGTGGTTGCCGTCGCCGTAATCGTCATCTGCAATATTTGGGGTCGCGGCATGGTCAAGATTGTGCCGATTTTGCTGGGCGTTGTGGTGAGCTATGCCGTTGCGACCGCGCTGGGCGAGGTCGATTTTTCGGGCGTTGCCGCCGCTCCCTGGGTTGGCTTGCCCGTCGTGTGGGACAACACAGTGTTTGCACTCTTTGGGCCGCAGTTTGATAGCGGCCTCGCCACGACGGCCATCATCACTATCATGCCGCTGGCCTTCGCAACCATGATCGAGCATATCGGTGATATCTCCGCTATTGGCTCCACTTGCGAGCGTAACTACATCGCCGATCCCGGCCTGCATCGCACGCTGCTCGGCGATGGCCTTGCCACGATTCTGGCTTCGCTCTTTGGTGCTCCGGCCAACACTACCTATGGCGAGAACACCGGCGTGCTTGCTCTGACGCGTGTGTTCGACCCGCGCGTGATTCGCATTGCCGCGTGCTGCGCCATCGTGCTTTCGTTCTGCCCCAAGTTCGCGGCCGTCATTGCGGCCATGCCGGCGTGTGTAATCGGCGGCGTGTCGCTCGTGCTCTATGGCATGATCAGTGCCGTGGGCGTACGCAACCTTATCGAAAACCAGGTCGATTTCCAGAACAACCGCAACGTGCTGGTGGCAGCTCTGGTGCTCGTGCTTTCGCTCGGCATTGCCTATAGCACCGCCGGTGCCATCGTGCTGGAGCTGGGCGGCGTGACGATTTCGCTTTCCGGCCTTGCCGTGGGCTCGCTGGTGGGTATCGTGCTCAACGCGATTCTGCCGGGTAACGACTTTGAGTTTGATGTCTCCGAGCTCGAGGAGTCCACCGAATAGCGGCTGTGTCCAAATCAGTTAAAAAAGCCGGCCATGCGTCCGATGCGCATGGCCGGCTTTTTAGTGCGCAAGAACCCAGTGGATGCCGCGCGCCATGCGCAGGCCGGTTTGGGCAAAGTGGTTGCCGGGGTTGAGCTCCAGCATTGTTGGAATGTCACGCTCGATAAACAGCTCTTCCATCGCGCGCGTATCGTCGAGCACGTGCCGCATCATGCGGTTGGGCGTCTTGGTTTCCTTTTTGCCGAGTGACAGATAGACGGCCTGTGGGTTGCCGGCAAAAGGGGCCGTGCTGGCGCGATCGACAAAGTCGGGAAACCACAACGACCCCGATGCGCTTGCGGCGCGGCTAAAGGCGTCGGTTTGCCAGAGGGACCAGAGCGCGAAGAGGCCCGCGAGCGAGTAGCCGGCAATGCCGCGCCAGGTGGGCGGCTGAGGAAGCGACGACTCGGCCTCTGGGATTATCCAGTTCAACAGCTCATCGAGAAATCCGGATGCCTGACCGCCAAAGGGCTCGGCATCGCGCACGGTTCCGTCGCATCCCCAGGGGCTCAGCTCGCGATTCCAGTTGAGGCTGCCAATGCCGACAAGCGTGAAGGGCGGGCAGTTGAGCTCTCGGCAGCGTTCATAAACCTCCGTGCCGTCGCCCATGACCACGGGAAGATAGATGACTGGTGCGCTTTCGGCATGCTGTGCATGAACGGTTATCTGCTTTTGATGCGCTTCCATGACGGGCTTCTCTCGGCGTTGTGATATCGACGGCCCCCATTGTCGCACGCCGGCTCATGCAGGTTGGGCTAGACCAAAGACAATCTCGTGCATACCCTGCGGACGCATATGGAAAACGCCACCGCCGGAGGGGAGCTCGGCGGTGGCGTTGTTAAACGGTGCTGGGACTCGGGGCCTTCGCGGGAGCTGCCATGTGCGCAGAGGCGTCTAAGAGCGCTTGCGGCTCGCCATGGTGCCTGCGGCGATAGCGGCTGTTCCCGCAAGGACGGTTGCCACGATGGCCGCACCCGAGGTGTCGCCGGTTGCCGCGAGCACGCCGGTAGTCTTGGCTTTCGTGATTGAAGCCGCAACGGCCTTGGTCGGCTTTGAGCCCTCAGGCTTGGGGTTCTGCTTGGACTCCGCGGGCTTGCTTTCTGCGGGCTTGGTCTCGTCGGGCTTGGGGTCTTCCGGCTTGGCTACCTCGGGAGGTGCGATGACCATGCTCTTGGCGACAGCTTCGTTATAGGGGGAGTCGATCACAGCGTCGCCCGTGCCGATGGCTTGGCCTGCCTCGTAGATGCCGTCACGGAGCTTGCGATAGTCAATGACCTTGCCGCCTTCGGGCGTCTGGATGGCGGCGTTCTCAATCTTGATGGTGCCGATTGTCTTGCCGTCAGCGCTCATGGCACGGGCAAAGATTGCCGCTGTATCTCCTTCGGCCGTTACCTTGCTGCGGATGATCGAGATGACTGCGGGTGTGACGCCCTCGCTGGTCTGGGCGATGATGCCGATGTTCTCGCCTTGGGGCTCGGGGCTCGTCTCACCATCTTGGCTTTCGCTGTAGGGGATGGGGCCGTCGCCGTTCTCGACATAGCGGGCTATGGCCTTGACAACGGAGTCGCTGATGTAGATGTGGCCACCCTCCTCGTTGGGTCGATCGTTTCTGGTGGAGAATGCAGCCGAAACCTCGCCTTCCGCAAACGCGTCCACGGTGGAGCCGTTCTTGACGACGATATCGTCTTGGTAGGTGAAGAGGGCAATGGCGTCACCGTATCTGCCTTTACTTGCGCGGACTGTCACGTTTGCATGATCGAGTGTGATGCCCTTGTGGGCATAGACGCCATATTCAACACCGTTTGCGTTGAGGGAGGCGTTTGTGGCTGCGAGGCTGCCCTTGGCCTCGACGGCGGCGTCTTTCTCGGAGCTCGCCTTGACCTGGCTGCCGTCCGAGATATTGATGTTGCCGCCGCTCCAAATGGCCTCACCATCGGCTGAGCTTGCCTCGACTGTGCCGCCACCCTTGATGGTGAGGTTCTTGTCGGTTCCGATACCCTTGTCCTTGGTAGCCCTGGCGGTGACGGCCCCGCTGTCGTCAATCGTGATATTGCCGTTTGCCCTGATGCCATCCGATACGCCCGTGGCGTTGACGTTGCCCGAACCTTTGATAGCGAGATCGCCCTCGGCGTCGATGGCATCAAACCCAGCGCTCGTGGCGTTGACGGATCCGGCTCCGTCGATGTTGATATTACCCGTGGAGAGGATAGCGTCCTCAGTAGATGTCACGCTGAGCGTGCTGCCCGCGTCGCCTTGGATATTGAGCTCGGCGTTCTCATTCTTGCCATGAGAAGCCTTGATGCCTTCGATCCAGTCGGCAGTGACGATGTTGTTTCCCGAGTAATTCACGTTGAGCTTGCCTGCGGCCTGGATCTCGCCGCCGTTATAGTTGTTGAGCTTCAAGTCGTCGGCGCCGTCCCACGACCAGGTGCCGGTCTCGTCGCCCGCCGCAGTGCCGGCGTTGTATTTGGTTTCGCCGACCTTGACCCATTCCGCCGCGAGCGAGACGCTCGGCATGAGCAGCGAGCTCACCGTGAGCGCGCACACGGCGCCTACGACGATGCGGCGCGTCACGCGGCGCCAGCTGCCGTGCGCGAGTCCTATGCGACGGCGAACGTCGGGTTCGGCAACATGGGTTCCGGCGGTAGTGTCATTGCGTTTGGGGGTCGTGAACAAGGCTGCCATGGTTGCTCCCGTTCTCATAGGGCCTATACGGCTAGGTTCAGCGTATCTGCTGGATGTTGCCGGCGGTAGTGCCGTTTGGAGGGCAAAATGGCCAAAATGGGGGAGAAATAGGCCGCACGCCGGCGCAGGGACTGACGCTAAAAGAAAAGCGCGGGGCCGCATGGCGACTCCGCGCTTTATTGTTCAGCTTTTGCAGCCTTGCCCTTACGCTACGAAGAAGTAGACGGGGAAGGCAAGGGCTGCGATCCACCCGTCCTGTGCGAAAAAGTGTTTACGAACGTTTGCGACTCGCCAGGGCGCCTGCGGCGATGGCGGCTGTTCCCGCAAGGGCGGCTGCCACGATGGCTGTGTTCGAGGTGTCGCCGGTTGCCGCGAGCTTGCCGACGGTCTTGGCTCCCTTGGCTGCAACTGCAACGGTCTTGGTTGTCTTCGTGCCCTCGGACTTGGAACCCTCGGGCTTGGTCTTGCCGTGCTTTTCCTCGGGCTTGGTCTCCTCGGGAGGCACGATGACCGTGCTCTTGGCGACAGCGGCGTCATAGGGGGAGTCAATCGTGGCATCGCCCGTGCCAATGGTCTGCCCCGCCTCGTAGACGATGCCGTCGCTGAGCTCTTCCTTGTTGCGATAGTCAATGACTTTGCCGCCTGCAGGCGTCTGGATGATGGCGTCCTTGATTTCGATGGTGCCGATCGCCTTGCCGTCCGCGCTCATGGCAAGGGCGAAGATAGCCGCCGTGTCTCCCTCGGCCGTGACCTTGCTGCGGACGATCGAGATGGTCGCGGGCGTGATGCCCTTCTCGGTCTGCGCGAAGATGCCGATGTTCAGGCCCTCGGACTCAGGGATGATTTCGTCGTTTTGGTCTCCACTGTAGTGGTCGGGGCCGTCGCCGCCGGTCTCGGCATAGCGGGCTATGGCCTTGACAACGGAGTCGCTGATGTAGATATGGCCACCCGCTTCGTCGGAGTAGAAATTACTGGTGGAGATTGCAACCGAGAACCTGCCTTCTGCGAGCGCATCCACAGTCGAGCCGTTCTTGATGACGATGTCGTCCTCATCGGTGAAGAGTGCGCTGGCTTCCCCGCCATCTGAGCTTGCGCGGACCGTCACGGTCGCGCCATCGAGCGTGATGCCCTTGTAGACATAGATGCCATACCCAACGCCACTTGCGTTGAGGGAAGCGTTCGTGACCGTGAGGCTGTTTTTACCGTCGATGGCGGCGTCTTCCTCGGAGCTTGCCTTGACCTGGCTGCCACCCGAGATCTCGATGTTGCCGTCGGCCCAAATCGCATTGTCTTTGATAGAGCTTGCCTCTACCTTGCCGCCGCCCTTTATGATGAGGTTCTCGTTAGCATCGATACCCTGATCCTCGGTGGCCTTGGCGGTGACGGTTCCGCTGTTGTCGATCGTGATGTTGCCGTCGGCCCTGATGCCATCCGAATCGCCCGTGGCGTTAACGTTTCCCGAGCCCTTGATGGTGACATCGCCCCCGGCATCGATGGCATCGTGCTCGGTGCTCGTGGCGTTGACAGTGCCAGCGCCGTCGATGTTGATGTTGCCGACGGAAGTGATGGCGTCACGAGAAGATGTCACGTTGAGCGTGCTGGACGCGTCGCCCTGAATATTAAGCTCGGCGTTCTCGTTCGCGCCATCCTTAACCTTGATGCCGCGGCCGTTGTCGTTAGTGACGGTGTTGTTGCCCTCGTAGCTCACGTTGAGCTTGCCCGCTGCCTCGATCGCGCCGCCGTTATAGCCGTTGAGCTTCATGTCGTTGGCGCCGTCCCAGCTCCAGGTGCCGGCGGCGTCGCCCGCCGCGGTGCCGGCGTTGTATTGGGTGCCGCCGACGTCCACCCACTCGGCCGCGAGCGAGACGCTCGGCATGAGCAGCGAACTTACCGTGAGCGCGCATACGGCGCCTACAACGATGCGGCGTGTCACGCGGCGCCAGCTGCCGTGTGCGAGCAGCGTGCGACGGCGCACGTCGGGCTCGACAAAATGGGCTCCAGAGGTTTTGTCATTGCGCTTGGGGGTCGTGAACAAGGCGGCCATGGTTACTCCCATCCTCATAGGGCCTATGCGATTACGCCCAGCATATCTGCAGGATGTAGCCGGCGGTAGTGCCGTTTGGAGAGCAAAACGTCCAAAACTTGCGAAGCAATACATCGCGCGTCCGTGTGGCGCCTGGCTTTAAAAGCAAAGCGCGGAGCCACTCGATGCGACTCCGCGCTTTGCTGTTTGGTATTGCAAATCTTGCGCCTACGCTACAAAGAAGTAGACGAGGAAGGCAAGTGCTGCGATCCACATGAGCGGCTTGATCTTGGAGGCCTCGCCCTTAAAGAGCGCGACGATCACGTAGGCGATAAAGCCCAGGCCAATGCCGGCAGAGATGGAGTAAGTGAAGGGCACGCCGGCGACAATCATGAACGCCGGGAAACCTTGCGACACGTCGGACCAGTCGATCTCGGAGGCCTCGCTCATCATGAGGTAGCCGACGTAGACCAGAGCACCGCAGGTGGCGGCGCTGGAAACGATGGTGACGATGGGGGAGAAGAACGCGGCGAGGATGAACAGCACGCCGGTGGTGACGGAGGTGAGACCCGTGCGGCCACCGTCGGCAGCGCCGGACGTGGACTCGACGAAAGTGGTGATGGAGGAGACGCCCATAAAGCCACCGGCAGCAGCGGCCACGGAGTCGACGACCAGGATGGGACGGATGTCCTCGACATTGCCGTCCTCGGTCAGGAACTCGCCCTGCTTGGCGACGGCCATCGCGGTGCCCATGGTGTCGAAGAAGTCACTCATGAGCAGCGAGAAGGCCACGACGAGCAGCATCGGGTCGGTCAGAACCTTCACGATGGCCATGTTGCCATCGGCGGTGCTGGCAAACGGGGCGCCAAAGGTCGAGAAGTCGAGCGGTGCGATGAGGCCCTCGGGCGCATGAGTGACGCCCAGCGGGATACCGGCGATAACGGCGACGATGATGCCGATGAGCAGCGAGCCCGGCACGTTGCGGGAAGCCAGGGCGACCGTCACGACGATGGAGATGATGCCGACGATAAAGGTGGGGGAGGTGATGTCGCCCAGGCCGACAAGCGTACCGGCGCCAGCGGTGATGATGCCGGCGTCGCACAGGCCGATCATGGCGATAAACAGGCCCAGACCCACCGAGATGGCGTGGCGCAGGACCACGGGGATGGCGTCCATGATGGCCTCGCGCAGGCCGCACAGGACGAGCAGCAAGATGACGATGCCCTCGAGGAAGATAACGCTCATGGCCACGTGCCAGTCGCCGCCGCACATGGTGGTGGCGATGCCCGCGATCATGGCGTTGATGCCCAGGCCCGACGCGCAGGCGAGCGGGCGGTTTGCGAAGATGCCCATGCAGATGGTCATGATGCCGGCGCCCAGGCAGGTGGCGCAGGCGAGCGCTCCCGCATCGATGCCAGCGCCCGAGAGTACCGCGGGGTTGACGGCGATGATGTAGGCCATCGCCAGGAATGTTGTCAGTCCAGCGCGAAGTTCGGTCCCGATTGTGGACTTGCGCTCACTGACGTGAAATAGTTCGTCCATGCATACCCTTTCCTTGTTCGGCCCCGAGTTTAGGCCGATTGACACGAACTCACCCACTATATCGCCTTTGTGAAGTTGGTGTTCCTCACATGTTGATGTTCGGCGGTTTGTAACGGACGGGCGGTATCTTTCGCATGAAATTGTGTAGGTACCGTATACTTAAGCGGTTACAACGACCCCTATGGAGGAACGTATGATTAAAGAGCTCTGCCGCGACGAGGCTATCCTGTCTCAGCGTTGCGAGGTTGCGACTGTCGAGGACGAGTCGGTTGCTCAGGACCTGATCGATACCATCAAGTCGCTCGATGATGCCGGCTGCTTGGCCGCCAACCAGATCGGCGTTACCAAGAAGGTCTGCGTCTACCTGGACGACGCCGGCGAGCCCCACGTGCTCTACAACCCCCGTCTGGTGTTTGGCCTGGGCGCCAGCAAGATGGAGGAGAGCTGCCTGACGCACGAGGAGGTCACCAAGTCCACGCGCTATATCAAGTGCAAGGTTGCCTTTGACCAGATCGTCGATGGCAAGATGCGCGAGCGCAAGCAGGACTTTGTGGGCTTCGAGGCGCAGATGGTCCAGCATATGATCGACCACTGTCTTGGAAAGTTGGTCTAAGGGGACCAAAGCACCGCACTTCGTCTCTTTTGGTCCGGGCGTGACATTGTTGTCATGTCCGGGCTTTTGTGTTTAGCGCCTTTTTGTTTGGTGACAATGAGCTTAGCAAGAACGTAAAGCTAGGAGGCGCTATGTGTACGAGCATTCGATTTACCGATAATTCTGGCCACATGTATCTAGGCCGCAACCTCGACTGGAGCTTTGACTACGGCCAACAGGTTCGCGTGATGCCGCGCGGGTTTCACATCCCGTATTCGTTTATCGACGATGCGTCGGCGGCACACGCGGTAATCGGCATGTGCATCGATTACAAGAACTATCCCATGTTTTTCGACTGTGGTAACGATGCGGGTCTGGCTGTGGCGGGGCTCAACTTTCCCGGCTATGCCGAGTATGCCGAGGGCCCGGTTGATGGAAAGACCAATATCGCGGCCTATGAGTTTCCCCTGTGGGTGGCAGCGACGTTCTCGACGGTCGATGAGGTCGAGGCCGCGCTGCGCGACACGGTGATTGTCGCCAAATCTGCCGGAGAGGGGCTGGGCGTGTCGCTGCTCCATTGGATTATCGGCGACAGCCAGCGCAGCATCGTGGTCGAGATGATGGCTGACGGCCTGCATGTATACGACGATCCGGTCGACACCCTTGCCAACCAGCCGACCTTCCCGTGGCACATGGAAAACCTGCGCACCTATATCACCGCCACAAGCGATTTTCCGCAGACGGCGACATGGCGTGGCGCCGAGCTTAAGCCCTATGGAGCCGGTGCCGGCATGCGCGGCATTCCGGGCGATTGCTATTCGCCGAGCCGTTTTGTAAAGGCGGCGTACCTCAATGCCAATTACCCGCAAAAGGAGAGCGAGACCGAAAACGTCGTTCGCATGTTCCGCTCGCTCGAGGGCGTGGTGATGATCGAGGGAGCGTCCAGGATGGGCGATGGCAAGTTCGAGAAGACTATCTATACCGGATGCTTTAGCGCGCGCACGGGCAATTATTACTACGCGATGTATGGGGATCCGTCGATTCGCTACGTGAGCCTGATGGATGCCGAGGGCGCGAGCCCCGATAGGCTCGTGGTTCCCGAGCCGCGTCGTTCGTAGCTCACTGGTCCGTTGCGACATAAAACGGCCTCGCACCTCCTATGAGATGCGAGGCCGTTGTCGTCAATGGCTGGTGGCGTGTTAGAAGTTGGCGTCGTTGAACTGGGTGCTCTCGAGTCCGTCGAGTTGCTGTTCGGGCGTATCGGCGACGCTCTCGAGCAGCTCGGTGGGATCGACGTTCATGCTCTTGCCGGCCTCGTTGCCGTTGACCAAGTCGTCCGAGAAGATGTCGACCTCCATTTCCTCGGCCTCTTCGATCTGAACCTCGAGCGGCACCTGGGTGCGCACAAGTTTGACGGCCGGGCGCATGCGGGCAAAGAGCGGTACGTACTCAATGATGATGGCCGAGTTCTCGAGACCGTACCAGCGTGCCGGGCTTCCGCAGGCGCGGCGGACGGCGTACTTGATGGCCATCACGCGGTGGTCATTGCGGTTGATGTCCGTTTCGGGGGCAAGCATCTTGCGCAGCATGCAAAAGCGGAAGTCACCTACGTTGCCGCGCGTCTCGTAGATGGAGTAGGTGTGATGTTGCGGCGGCAGCTCGCCCGATGCCATCAAGTCGCCGACGATCTGACGCAGATAGGCGTTGACGCGCTGGTTGACCTTAAAGCCCAAGTCCAGGCGCACGCGGAACAAAAAGTCCGTGCCAAAGGTCTCGACGGAATACTCGTGCGTATAGGGTTCGTCGGTAACGTGCACGTTGATGAACCAATATGCCTTGGCGCGCTTGGGGTGCTTGTCCAGGATGGAATAGAGCACGTCGCGGTCGAGTGTGAGCGGGTCGGGGCTGTTGGTGAGAAATACCAGATTGTCGGCGAGCACGGGATAGGTCTCGTCATTGCGCAGGCGATTGAGCTGGTCGATGTACTTGGAGACGGGCAGCAGAATCGTCTGCGTGCGCTCGATGGCGGTGCCGCGACGCCACACATACATAAGGCCAAACAGCAGTGCGGCCAAGAAGATCATCACATAGCCGCCGTCAAAGAACATGGTGAGGCACGAGGCGAAAAAGCACAGCTCAATGGCGCCGAAGAGCAGGGCGAAGACGCAGGCGCCCAGCTTGTGCTTGAGAATGCCGGCGATATAGCTCGTCAAAAGCGTGGTGGTCATAAGCATGGTCACGGTAATGGCGAGGCCGTAGGCACTCTCCATGCGCTCGGAGTTTTGGAACAGCAGCACGATGAAGATGCAGCCGACCCACATGATGTTATTGACGAGTGGAATATAGAGCTGACCTTTGGTGTCGCTGGGGTAGTGGATGCGCAGATGCGGCATAAGGTTGAGACGCGTGGCCTCGGATACCAGCGAGAACGAGCCGGTGATAAGCGCCTGCGAGGCGATGATGGCCGCTACGGCCGATAGCACGATGGCAAAGGGGCGCAGGGGCTCGGGAAGCATCATGTAGAACGGGTTGACGATGTCCATCGCGAGCATCTGGGGATTGGAGTTGTTGGCGAGCAGCCAAGCGCCCTGACCCAGATAGTTAAGGATGAGGGCCGCCTTTACGAACGGCCAGGATGCGTAAATGTTAGCCTTGCCCACGTGACCCATGTCCGAATAGAGCGCCTCGGCGCCGGTCGTCGACAGGAAGACGAAGCCGAGCACCATGATGCCCGAGTGGTTGATGGGCGAGAACAGGAACATGATGCCGCGGATGGGGTTGAGTGCGCGCAAGATGGACAGGTTGCCGAGCATGTTGAACAGGCCGGCGCCCGCCAGGAACAGGAACCATAGCGTCATGAGCGGGCCGAAGAGCTTGCCGATTGACGAGGTGCCGGCGCGCTGCATGGCAAATAGGCCGCAGATAATGATGATGGTAATAATGATGACGTTGGTCTGGCCGTCGCCCAATAGCGCGTGGCCCCACTCGATGGTGCGCAGACCCTCGATGGCTGTGGTGACCGTGACGGCGGGGGTGAGGATGCCGTCGGCAAGCAGCGCCGCACCGCCGATCATGGCGGGAAGGATCAGCCACGGCGCCACTTTGCGCACGAGACTGAACAGGGCGAAGATACCGCCCTCGTTGTGGTTGTCGGCCCTCATGGCGATTAGCACGTACTTGACCGTGGTTACGAGCGTCATGGTCCAGATGACGAGCGAAAGCGCGCCCAGGATCATGTCCTCGCTGACGGTACCGATGCCGCCGTTGTTGGCGACGATTGATTTCATGGTGTACATAGGGCTCGTGCCGATGTCGCCATAGACGACGCCGAGCGTTACGAGCAACATACCAGCAGAAAGGGGAATGGCTCCATGCCCGCTCTGTCCGTGCTGGTCTTGGAGGTTTGCCTCCAGTTTGTTGTGTGCCACGTGGACTCCCTTAGACATCCGGTTATCTGTCTAGGGCAGATAACCTTTATGCCATCTTTATACATATAAGAGCAGTTTGGCACATCGGGGTGTTTTAGACAATAATCCCCATCTGGGGATTATTCATGTACGCAGGTAGCATTTCAAAACAGGGGCGCACCGGCTGTATGGTCTTGCTGCAATGTGATAACCACGGACGCGCCCCTGCTTTGAAACTGAAGAGGGGCTTTTAGGCGCGTGCTGCTTGGGCGATGCTTGCTTTGGTGTCTGCGCGTTTGCCGGCGACTTCGCAAAAGATCGCGCCGCCGATGATCAACGCGGCGCCCATGAGGCGGATGGGCGTCATGGTCTCTCCCAAAAGGGCAACGGAGAACACGACGGCCGAAAGCGGCTCGAGGTAGCCGACGACCGCGACGGTCTGGACGGGCAGCTTGGCGACGGCACTAAAGTAGAGCAGGCAACCGATGCCGGTGTTGACGACGCCGAGCATGGCGACGGCGCCCCAATCGTTGCCGGCGGCAATGCTGGGGGAGAGGAACGAGGGGGCACCTTGCGTGAAGAGCGTAAGGATCAACGCGGTTACAAAGGCGGCGCTCACCTGGAGCGTGGAGTTCTCGAGGCCTTCGATGTGTGGCGCACCCTTGCTAGCGATGACCATCAAGGCGTAGCAGAAGGCCGAGGCGATGCCGCAAGCGATACCCGCAATGGGCATATTGCCGCCTAGACCTTGCGCCGCAATGAGAAAGGCGCCACAGGCAACGGCGATAAACCCGGCGATTTTGCCGCCGGTCAGCTTTTCGCCAAAAATGAGCGGGGAGAGGGCCATAACGATGATGGGGCCGCAGTAATACAACAGCGAGGAGATGCCAACGCCGATCGTCTGATAGGCGCGGAACAGGAAAATCCAGCTGGCGCCCAGCGCGGCGCCCGAGACGATGAGCGCTGCGGCCTCGCGGGGGCGAGACGGAGCCTGCAGGTTATGGCGCTTGGTTATGAAGAGGATGGCGGCAAGGGTGAGAGCGCCCAAAAACGTGCGCAACAGTACGATATCGGAGCTCGGCAGCGCGATGGCAGCGGCGATGATGCCGTTGGAGCCAAACAATAGCAATGCTGCTAAGTACGTAAACAGTCCGTTGTTCATGTGCTGACATCTCCTCTATATCCGAGCATGTTCACTATGGGTGAGGTTGCTTTAGAAGAAAAGCGAATATAATGCATGGATAACATGACAAAAACTCATGTAAAGGTGGAGGGATGCCGTGGAAACGAATATTCAAAAGATGCAAGTGCTGCTCGAGACGGTGCGTGCCGGCAGCTTTACGCATGCTGCAGAGCGGCTGAGCTATTCGCAGTCGGGCGTGAGCCGCATGGTGGGCGACCTTGAGGCAGACTGGGGTTTTAAGGTGCTTGATCGCAGCCGCGAGGGCGTGGTGCTTTCTGCCGACGGGCGGCAGGTCATGCCGGCAGTCGAGGCGTTGTGCGAAGAGTTTGGCCGCCTGCAGCGACGCGTGGACGAGATGCGGGGGCTCATGCGTGGCAAGATCTGTATCGGTACATTCTCGAGTGTGGCGACCCATGTACTGCCGCCGGTGATCGCGCGGTTTCGCGCTGATCACCCGGAAGTCGATTACGAGCTGCTGATGGGTGATTACTCCGAGATTGAGCAATGGGTGGCGGAAGGCCGCTGCGACCTGGGCTTTATTCCGCGCGAGCCACGCGGCGCCGGTATGGCGTCGCGGCCGTTGGTGCAAGACGAGCTGATGGCCGTGGTGCCAGCGGACTCCTCGCTTGCCACCGCGGAGGTCGTTTCCCTTGCCGATTTGGCCAACGAGCAGTTTATTCTTCTGGAACGCGGTAGCGACGACGAGATTACGCCGCTGTTTCGCCGCGCGGGTCTGGCGGTGCGTTCTAAGCTATCGACCTGGGATGATTATGCGATTATGGCCATGGTCGAGGACGGTCTGGGCGTGAGTATTCTTCCAGCGCTCATCTTGCGCCGCTGTCAGTTCGATGTCGCCGTGCGTCCGCTCGAGGGACATCCCCATCGGCAGATCAACGCGATATATCGCACGGCTGACGTTTCGCTTGCCGCCGCTCGATTCCTTGAATATCTCTAAACGCGTGCGCGTCATTGTCCGCCTTGGGCAAATCTCGGAGTTCGGTACGTTTTCTTGTGAAATTGAACTTCCGAATAAGGTACGGCGCTATACTGCTGCCTAAATTGAACTTAGGTTCAATTCGTGTTCTATAAATTGAACTTTGCCAGCAAGGAGGTTCTAATGGCCCAAGAGACGTTTAGCGATCGCCTGCGACAGACCATGTCCGATCGCGACGTTCGCCAGTCGGACGTAATCCGCGCATCGGAGATGCTCGGAAAAAAACTCGGCAAGAGTCAGATGAGCCAATATGTGAGCGGCAAGACGATCCCGCGGCGCGATGTGGCAGAGCTGCTCGCTCGTATTTTGGAGGTCGATGTTTCCTGGCTGCTCGCCGGTGACGCCGATCAAGGCGAGGAATCATCGCCTCGCAACGTGCCCAAGCCCGAACCCCATCCCTCAGCTCAAATTCCAAGGAGCACCACCATGCGTACTTTTTCTAAATCCACCAAGCTCGATAACGTCCTGTATGACGTGCGCGGCCCCGTCGTCGACGAGGCCGCCCGTATGGAGGACGAGGGCGAGCGTATTCTCAAGCTCAACATCGGTAATCCGGCGCCCTTTGGTTTCCGCACGCCCGATGAGGTCATCAAGGACATGCGCCAGCAGCTGCCCGACTGCGAAGGCTATTCCAACTCGCGTGGCCTGTTCTCCGCGCGCAAGGCAATCATGCAGTACTCGCAGATCAAGGGCCTGCCCAATGTTCAGATGGAGCACATCTACACGGGCAACGGCGTGTCCGAACTCATTCAGCTTTCGATGAACGCGCTGCTCGACAATGGCGACGAGATTCTGATCCCCAGCCCCGACTATCCGCTCTGGACGGCGTGCGCAACCCTTGCCGGCGGTCATCCCGTTCACTATCTGTGTGATGAGCAAGCGGATTGGTATCCCGACCTGGAGGATATGGAGTCCAAGATCACGAGCGCGACCAAGGCCCTCGTCATCATCAACCCCAACAACCCCACGGGTTCGGTCTATCCGCGCGAGGTACTCGAGGGCATCGTTGAGATCGCGCGCAGGCACCAGCTCATGATTTTTGCCGATGAGATCTACGACCGCCTGTGCATGGACGGCTACGAGCACGTCTCGATTGCCTCGCTCGCTCCCGACCTGCCCTGCGTCACCTTTAGCGGCCTTTCCAAGTCGCACATGATCGCGGGCTATCGTATTGGCTGGATGGTGCTTTCGGGTAACCAGCGCTGCATGAGCGACTTTATTATGGGCATCAACATGCTCTCGAACATGCGCCTGTGCTCCAACGTGCCGGCTCAGTCAATCGTCCAGACGGCGCTCGGCGGCCATCAGTCTGTTAACAACTACATCCGCCCCGGCGGTCGTGTCTACGAGCAGCGCAACTTCGTGTATGAGGCACTCAACAAGATCGACGGCATCTCGGTGGTCAAGCCGCGTGCGGCGTTCTATATCTTCCCCAAGATGGATGTGAAGAAGTTCAACATCACTGACGACGAGCAGTTCGCCCTTGACCTGCTGCACGAGAAGAAGATCCTGATCACGCGCGGCGGCGGCTTTAACTGGGCCGAGCCCGATCACTTCCGCATCGTGTATCTGCCGCGCATGGAAGTGCTCAAAGAGTCGCTCGAGGACCTGGCCGACTTCTTCGACCATTACCGCCAGAGCTAGTGGGATAGAAGTTCCGCACTATGAAAAGCTCCCTGCAGTTGTTTTGCTGCAGGGAGCTTTCTTGAATCGGCGGAACTAAATAACGATTCCGCAACAGTGGTCGATTTCGTGTTGGATGATCTCGGCGGTGTAGCCCGAGAAGTTTTTGATGTGGTGGACGAAATTCTCGTCCAAATACTCCACCTTAATGCGACGATAGCGAGTACAGAGGCGCTCGCCGGCAAGCGAAAGACATCCTTCGCTCGTCTGGTAGGCATTGACCTGCTCAAGAATTTGCGGGTTGTACATAAGCAGCGACTTGCTGCCGTCCTTTACGCAGATGATGCGTTTGCGCACACCGATCATGTTGGCGGCGAGGCCCACGCACTCGTGCTCATGCTCGTGGAGCGTATCCAGAAGATCCTGTCCGGTCGCGGCATCTTCTGGGCCCGCGTCTTCGGAAGGCAGGCGCAAAAAGAACTCGGATTTCATGATGGGCTTAATCATGGCGGGCTCCTCATGTCTCATGCTTTCGTGGACTTTTAATAATAGCGCGGAAGGAAAGCTGCGCGTTCGCGTTACAATCTTTCGACGTTGGACCATGTTGCCAGACTCGTCGCGTGCGGCGTCTGGCGTAAGTCTAGGGCTCATCCTCGCCCTGGACTGTTCCTCTGGGGCGATACGACTGTCGTTCCAAGAGGAAGGAAATGCATGGGGAGCAAATCTCAGCAACAAGTTCAAGTAACGTCATCGGCCACTGCGGCAATTCTCGTCGTTATGTATATCGCAGCCTTTGTTGCCGCGTTTAACGAGAACATCATTAACGTGGCGTTGCACGACATCATGGCGGCCTTTTCGGTGAGTGCCATCACGGCGCAGTGGCTTGTTTCGGGCTACATGATCGTGACGTCGATCTTTACGGCCATCATGGCCTTTCTTTCCGGTCGCTTCTCGACGCGCAAGCTGCTGTTTTTCGCATGTGGATGCCTGGTCGCCGGAGAAGTCCTGTGCCTGGTCGCCCCAACGTTTACCGTCTTGCTGCCAAGCCGTATTTTGCAGGCTGCGGGATCGGGCATCTTGTTCCCGCTCATGATGAACGTGGTGCTGTCTTGCGCCCCGCGCGAGAAGCTCGGTCTGTATCTGAGCCTGGGCGGTGCCTGCATTACGCTAGGGCCGGCATTTGGTCCCGTGATCAGCGGTCTTATGTGCACGTTGTTTGGCTGGAGGGCGGTGTTCGTAGTGCCGCTGGTGGGCGGTGTCGTGGTCGCCGCGGCGGCAGCAAAGCTCGTTCGGAATGTTGGAGAGCGCTCGAACACTACGCTTGATATTCTGTCGGTTGCTTTGCTAGCGGCCGGAATCACGGCGTTTGTATATTCCGTAGGCGAGTTCTCGACCAATGTGATGACCGGTATCGTGACGCTTTTCGCCGCTGTGGTGCTGCTTGGCCTGTTTGCGGTCCGCCAGCTCAAGCTCGGACATCCGGTGCTCAACGTGCGCCCCATGGCAAGCGTTCGTTTTTGGCCTGCGTGCCTGCTTGTGGTGGTGTCGATGATGACGACGTTCTCGATGAGCGTTTTGCTGCCGCTCTATTTTGAGGGCGCATATGGCATGACCGCGCTCGTTGCTGGCTTGCTCATTTTGCCGGCGATTGCCTGCAACGCCGTGACCTCGATTGTGGGCGGACGCGTGATGGACGCCCGTGGCGCATGGCCGCTGCTGCCGGTCGGCTTTGCCCTGATTGCTGTGGGGCAGACTGCCATTTCGATGACGGCGGCAAGCATGAACATCGGCGTCGTCGTGGCACTGACCATTGTGGTGTATGCTGGCGTCGGTTTGGTGCTGAGCCCCTCACAGACGGCCGGCCTGGAGACGCTGCCCGCCGCCGAGCATCCTCACGGAACGGCATTGCTCAACACGTGGAACATGATTGCCGCGTCGTTTGGTCCATCGCTGTTTATCGGTCTGCTTTCGAGTTCTGCGGCGGTTGCCGGCGCCACTGGCGTTGCGGCAGACGTTGCCCAGGCGATCGGATTTGCGGCTGCCGTGCGCGTGGCGGCCGTGATTGCCGTGGCTGGGTTCGCGGTGTCGCTGGTGTACGCCCGCCGCGAGTCGCACATGTCGCATTAATGTGTGCACATAGATTCTGCAGCTAGATTGGATGGCGACACCATAAACTAATGGACGTTTTGCCGAGAGGCATGAATGTTTAAAGCGCAAAGAGTGCGCGACGGGCCCCGCGAATGGGGCGATGATGCCCGAGAGGGCCAAGAAGGAGTCTCATGTCTGAGAACGAAGAGATCATGAACGAGACCGAGAACGAGACCATGGCTGCCGAGGTTGAGGCAGTCGAGACCGTGGAGACCGAAGCTGCCGAGGTTGAGGCTGCTGACGAGGTTTCCGCCGAGGAGGAGGCCGAGGTTGTCGAGGCCGCCGTTGATTACGATGACGAAGAGCTGATGGACAAGATGCAGAAGGCCGCCCGCCTGCTGCGCAGCCGTCGCTTTGCTATTTCCAAGGAGGAGGAGGCCAAGGCCGAGCGCATGGCGAACATCGAGCGCGCCATCAAGCTTCTTGACCTCAAGCCCAAGATGGAGCAGAAGGAAATGTCCGACCTGCTGGGTATGCGCCTTCGTGAGCTCGATGGTCTGATGGCCGAGGCCGAGGCTGCCGACCTGGTCGGCCGCATCGACGACGCCGAGGGCGATATGCGCAAGATCGTCGTCTTTGCTGCCGAGGATGCCGCTGAGGGCCTGGTCGAGCTTGCCAACAAGAAGGAGAAGCTCCTGCCCGAGCTTTCTTACGAGGAGGCCACCGAGCTGATGGCTGCTCTCGATAAGGTCATCGCTCCGCTCGTCGCCATGGGCCTGGACGAGGACCGCGGTCCTCGCGGCGGCCGTGACGATCGCGGTGGCCGTGGCGGCGACCGTGGCGGTCGCGGCGGCTTTGGCGATCGCGGTGGCCGTGGTGGCGACCGTGGCGGTCGCGGTGGCGATCGCGGCGGCCGTGGCGGCTTTGGTGACCGCGGCGGCGACCGTGGCGGTCGCGGCGGCTTTGGCGGCAACCGTGGTGGCTATGGCGACCGCGGCGGCAACCGTGGCGGCTTCGGCGGCAACCGTGGCAGCGACCGCGGCGGTCGCGGTGGCGATCGTGGCGGCCGCAACGGTGGCGGCTTCCGCGGCAACCGTTTCTAATTAGTTACGGCGTTTTACCAAACGCCGTAACCACTTGACGCTGCAAACCCGCCAGAGCGGCAATCTGCCTTTCAACTTCGGCGGCATGACCAGAAGGTCAATGCCGCCTTGTTTCAAGGCACCTTGCTCGCTCTGGCGGGTTTTCGCTGTCGGTACCAAGACATCGGCGTTGCCTTAATCCAAGCCTGCCAAAAAGTAGTCATTGGGGACGTTCTTAAACGACTACATAGCATGAGAGTGGATAATCTCCCGGTTTGAGCCTGCATTCAAGCTCAAAGTGGGAGATTATCCACTCTCATTTGTTGTGTGTGCGAAAATCCACGCTCGTTTCTATTCCGCCTACATTTGTAGGAACAGTTCGTGGAGGCGGGTGTCTTCATCGAGTTCGGGGTGGAAGGTTACGCCGAGCTGGTTGCCCTGGCGGGCGGCGACGATGCGGCCATCGACCTCTGCCAGGGCCTTGGCGTCGCCGTGGACCTCGATGATGCGGGGCGCGCGGATAAACGTCAGCGGCACTTCACCGTCGATGCCGGCGACAGGTCCTTGAGTGCGAAAGCTGCCGAGCTGTCTGCCATAGGCATTGCGCTCGACGAGCACATCCATGGTTGCCAGGCGCGGCGTCCCCTTATCGTCGTGGGCAGCAAGGTCGCGCGCCAGCAGAATCAAGCCGGCGCAAGTTCCCAATACAGGCATGCCTTCAGCGATGCGGGCACGAAGCTCCTCGAGCATGCCCAACTCATCAAGCAGCTTGCCCTGAACGGTGGATTCGCCGCCAGGGAGGACCAGGCGATCAAAGTTCTGCCGCAAATCGGCCGCCTGCCTCAGCTCAATACAGCGTGCGCCAAGCTCGGATAGTCTTGCCTCGTGCTCGGCAAAAGCACCTTGGACCGCCAGCACGGCGACCGTTTGGTCCGCATAATCGCTCATGTGCGATCCTTTCTGCCGGACTAGCGTCCGCGCTCCTCCATGATGATCTCGATCTCGTCAGCGTTGATGCCCACCATAGCCTCGCCCAGGTCCTCCGAAAGCTCAGCGATGAGTTTGGCGTCGGTGAAGTTGGCCACGGCCTTAACGATGGCGGCAGCGCGCTTGGCGGGGTCACCGCTCTTAAAGATGCCCGAGCCCACAAAGACGCCCTCGGCGCCCAGCTGCATCATCAGCGCGGCATCGGCAGGGGTCGCGACACCGCCGGCGGCAAAGTTCACGACGGGAAGCTTGCCCGCGGTATGGACCTCGCGCACCAGCTCAACCGGAACCTGCAGCTGCTTGGCTGCCTCAAAAAGCTCATCGTCGCGCAGGGCAACAACGTCGCGGATCTGCTTTTGGATTTTGCGCATGTGACGCACGGCCTGGACCACGTCGCCCGTGCCCGGTTCGCCCTTGGTGCGGATCATCGTGGCGCCCTCGGCGACGCGGCGCAACGCCTCGCCCAGGTCGCGGGCACCGCAGACAAACGGCACGTCAAACTGGGTCTTGTCGATGTGATAGACATCGTCGGCAGGGGAGAGGACCTCGGACTCGTCGATGTAGTCGATTTCGATGGCCTGCAGGATCTGCGCCTCCACGATGTGGCCGATGCGGCACTTGGCCATGACGGGGATGGAGACGGCCTCTTGAATGCCCTTGATCATCTTGGGGTCGCTCATGCGCGAGACGCCGCCGGCTGCGCGGATGTCGGCCGGGATGCGCTCGAGTGCCATGACGGCGCAGGCGCCCGCCTCCTCGGCGATGCGTGCCTGCTCGGGCGTGGTGACGTCCATGATGACGCCGCCCTTGAGCATCTGCGCGAGCTCGCGATTGAGTTTTACGCGATCGGCCTTGCTGGTCTGTTCTGCCATGGTTGCTCCCTTGGTTGGCATGTGCATTGCTTGACGGAACATCCTATCGAGGAGCTGGGTATGGCGAAATACTCAGTTTTCGAGATAATAGCAAGGTCAGACTAATGCCAGATTGAATGATTCGATAAGGTCAGGTGACAAACTCATGCTTGACTATAATTTGGAAAACCGCGGCGAAGCATCGCTCTATGAGTATGTTTACCAGCAAATTCGAGATGACATTGTTGCCGGGCGCATTGCGGCGGGGGAGCATCTGCCGTCTAAGCGCGCCTTTGCGAGTCATCTGGGAATCAGTGTCATTACCATCGAGAATGCATATAGCCAGTTGCTTGCCGAGGGTTATATTTGCTCAAAGCCGCGGCGTGGTTACTACGCATGTGAGCTTCCGGACGCACCGGTTTTGGCTTTGGCTGCGGGGGATATCGACCGAGATGCTGTTTCTGTTGGCCCCAGCGCGCATGATTCCGACGAACAGACCGAGCAGTTCGAGGCTCTTTCTTCTTCCGCTTTGGAGGCGGCGCGGCTTTGGCAAAGCGCGCTGCGGGCGACGCTGACATCCGAAGATGAACGCGAAATCTTTTCGACCGCGCCGGCACAGGGCACCGCTCGGCTACGACGCGCTATCGCTCACCATTTGCGTGGGACAAGGGGCATGAATGTCGACCCCGACAACATCGTTATCGGTGCGGGCGCCCAGTTGCTCGATACCATGTTGGTTCAGTTGCTTGGCGCGGACAAGGTGTATGCCGTTGAGGATCCGGGCTATCTGCGCCTGACGCGCATCTATCAGGCTATGGGTTGCAAAGTTCGACATATCCCGTTGGACGGTGAGGGCGTGGACTTGAGCGCACTGCAGAAAACCGGGACAGATGTCCTTCACCTGATGCCGTCGCATCAGTATCCGACCGGCCTTGTGACGAGCATTGCACGTCGCTATGCATTGCTGAGCTGGGCCGCCGAGCGGCCGGGTCGGTATCTCATCGAAGATGACTTCGATTGTGAGTTTCGCCTTGCCGGCAAGCCGATTCCCGCGCTCGCGTCGATCGATGCCGCTCAGTCGGTTATCTACACCAACACGTTTTCGAAGAGCCTTTCATCGGCGTTGCGTTTGGCGTACATGGTGCTGCCCGATGAGCTGATGGAGCGGTTTAGGTGCGACCTTGGTTTTTACGCCTCATCGGTGAGTTCTGTTGACCAGGTCGCTTTGGCTCGTTTGCTGGAATCGGGCGATTACGAGCGCCATGTAAACCGGGTCCGCGTTCGCGCTCGCGAGACACGCGATGGCCTGGCGTCGCTTGTACGGAAGGCGTTTCCGGCGGGGGAGGTTTCGATCGAGCACGCAGACGCTGGCCTTTACTGCGTCGTAGCCGCAGGGCGTGACACGGATGAAAACTCTATTACGCATGCCCTCACGCGTTCGAATATTCCTTTTACCGATATCGGTGACTGTTTTTGGTGCGCCAATGGCGTATCTGTCCCAGAAAAATCAACTCGAATTCTTGTCCAGTATGACGACCTGAGTCCAAAAGTACTTAACACCTTGGAATTGCAGCTAATGGGGGCACTCTGCAATCTAAGTGAGTAGGCTTTTGGCACTTTGGCGACCAGGCAGTTTTGTAACAAGCTATCTACCTGGGGTTTTGTAAAGCAGGATGACCGGTCTGCTCGGGATGTTCCAAAAAGTCTACTCACTTGCCGTACAAGGCTTTCGCATGAGAAAAGAAGCGGGGTTTTCAACAGGGCTCCGTCCAGTTCTTGGCAAGCTTTTGGTCAGTTGGGGAGGGCTGTTGAAAACTTAACAGTCCATTCGGCGCCCTTTTCGGTGCGTTCGCGCCAATGCGTGAGTGCCTGGGTTGAAATCCATGTTTTCCTGTGCCTATGAAGGATCTACTTTGTGACATATCGGCTTTTAGGTATTGGCGTTTGCCCCCTCAGGTCCTTGCTCTGTGCCCGCCGCTCCCGCGACCGGAAGAAGACCGACTGCGATATGACCTCGTCCATAATCCGACGGCTGCGGTTGCACTCGGCTTTCCGCTGTATACATTGGTTCGGACGAGGAATAAGCGGACTTGCCCTGCCAGCATCAGGCAGCGGCTATTTCTAGGCGAACTCCCCAGGGAATCTGTGCTGGAAACGGAGCATGGGTTTTTGGTTACGTCTCCTCTACTGACGGCATTCATTATGTCGCGGCATCTGACGGATCTTCAGCTTCTTTTGGTATTGGCGGAGATGTGTGGCTTGTTTGCGGTGTGCGCTCTGCCGGCGGCACTTGAGGCGGAGCTTACGCGTGCAATTGATTCGGGCGCGATTTCGACAACGTTCGGTTGGGTGCGCTGCCCGTCCGAGGACGGTACCGCTTCAAATTTATGGCGTCGAGACGCTTTGGTTTTGGGCAGAGACCTTGACCGTTTTTGTTCAGATGTTTGCGGGATGCGTTACGGCAATAGATTTATGGCGGTAACGCAGCTCGTTCCATTGGGCGCCGCGTCGCCTTTTGAGGTCGAGGCGTATTTGTTGCTTGGACTGCCGCGATCCCTGGGAGGTGAAGGTTTTTGCGGCATAGAGCTCAATGTCGAAGTGACGCTAAGCACAAGTGCTCGAGCGATTGTGGGAAAGTCCCGTGTATATATCGACCTACTTCTGTCTTCGCCGGACGGCAGGCAACAGGTGGCCATTGAATGTCAGGGAAAGGCCTCGCACGGACGCGCAGGAGATGGCTTGCGTGACGCTGACCGCATGACGGCCCTTCAGGCCATGGGCTACGATGTACTTCTCCTGACACACAGACAGATATCCGATGAGGATAGATTCCGCGCGATCGTTAAGGCCGTATGCAGGATGCTCGATGCTGAATATCGTGATAAAAGCTCAGATGAGCAAAGGGCTGAGACATTACTCCGGTCTGAACTATTCGTTGACTGGACAAAATTGGGAGTAATCGACGGAAAGATGCCCGTTAGACACAAAACAGCTCGATCGTGGACGGCTGCGGTTCTAAGTGAGTAGACTTTTGGCGCTTTGGCGACCGGGCCGTTTTGCAACAAGTCATTTACCTGCGGCTTTATAAAGCAATATGGATGGTGTGCTCGGCAAGTTCCAAAAAGTCTACTCACTTAGTTTTTGACGAGAGACCGATGCCGAAGGCGGTCCTATTTCAGAGCGTTAACGAGTCCTCGAGACACAAAAAGGCCCGAACCATGCGGTCCGGGCCTCATCGAGCTAGAGATTATCTCTCAGGCGGCTGGCTTAGCCAAAGTAGCGCTTGAGCAGACCGGCGAAAGCCTTGCCGTGGCGAGCCTCGTCGCGAGCCATCTCGTGCACGGTGTCGTGGATGGCATCGAGGCCAGCGGCCTTGGCGCGCTTGGCAAGATCGGTCTTGCCGGCGGTGGCGCCATTCTCGGCCTCAACGCGCATCTCGAGGTTCTTCTTGGTGGAGTCGGTCACGACCTCGCCCAGGAGCTCGGCGAACTTGGCGGCGTGCTCGGCCTCCTCGTGGGCAGCCTTCTCCCAGTACAGGCCGATCTCGGGATAACCCTCGCGATGAGCAACGCGAGCCATGGCCAGGTACATACCGACCTCGGAGCACTCGCCCTCAAAGTTGGCGCGCAGGTCAGCAACGATGTCCTCGGAGACGCCCTCCATCTTGGCGACGCCCACGACGTGCTCGGCAGCCCACTCGAGCTGGCCCTCCTCCTGCTTCAGGAAACGAGAACCGGGAACGCCGCACTGGGGGCACTTGAAGTCCTCGGGCAGCTGGTCGCCGTCGAACTCTTCCACATAACCGCAAACGGGGCAAACAAACTTCATGATTCGATCCTTTCGATCGATGGCGATTGTGCGCTCGTCCGGTCCCGTAAGGGCCCTCTCCGGACGTGCGTCTTGACGAGTTCTATTATCCATAAATGAGACCGAATGTGAAGCCTATTAGGAATGATTTTTAATAAAACAATTTTCGGCATGTGAAGATGTTGATTGATTAACGATTTGCAAGCCATATGCGGACGCCGATGAGTACAATCGGTCGAGCAAATGTTGACCTATCAACAAATGAAGGAGTTTCCTTTATGCATCTAGCCCGTCGTGCCTGGTGCCGAACATATCAGACGGTTTTTCGCATCGCATTGCCGATCCTGCCCTATACCGAGCCGCGCATTTTGGAGCATGCCGAGGACGTGCCCGCGGTGCTTCAAAAGCGCTCGATACAGCGGGTTCTTATCGTGACGGATCCCGGCATTGCCCGTCTGGGGCTCACGGCACCGCTCGAGACGGCGCTCGCGTCCAAGGGAATTGGTGTTACGGTCTATGCCGAAACGCGTGCGAACCCCACGGTCTCAAACGTGGAGGAAGCGGCGTCCCTGTATCGCGAGAGCGCCTGCCAGGCCATTATCGGCTTTGGTGGCGGTTCGGCCATGGACTGTGCCAAGGGCGTGGGCGCACGCATCGCACAGCCAAATAAGCCCATCAACAAGATGCGCGGGCTGCTGCGGATTCATCGTCGCCTGCCGCTGCTCATCGCCGTTCCCACCACGGCAGGTACGGGAAGCGAGGTCACGCTTGCGGCAGTAATTACCGATGACGAGACGCACTACAAGTACCCCATTAACGACTTTGTGCTTATCCCGCGCTTTGCGGTGCACGACCCCGAGCTTACGCGCGGCCTGCCCGCCTCCATTACGGGGCAGACGGGCATGGATGCCCTGACGCATGCCGTCGAGGCCTTTATCGGCCGTAGCACCACGCCCTACACGCGCAAGATGGCGCGTCAGGCGGTCCAGCTCATCCACGACAATTTGCCCGAGGCTTATGAGCATGGCGACGACATGCGCGCTCGTCGCAATATGCTTTCGGCGGCGTATAAAGCGGGTGTTGCATTTACCCGCTCCTATGTCGGATATGTGCATGCCATCGCGCATAGTCTGGGCGGCCGATACGGAATTCCGCACGGCTTGGCCAACGCCATCATCCTGCCGCACATGCTTCGCGCTTATGGTGACGCCGCCGCCCCCAAGCTTGCCGATCTTGCTCGCATGGCCGGTATCGCGCCGGCTAACGCGCAGGACAGTCTTGCGGCCGAGGCCTTTATCGATTGGGTCGACCGCATGAATGCCGCCTTGGGCATTCCCAAATATGTGACGGGCATTCGCCGCTCCGATATTCCGCAAATGGCGGCCCATGCCGATGCCGAGGCCAATCCGCTATACCCCGTTCCACTTTTGATGGACCGTTTGGAGCTCGAGCGTATGTACGAGGTCGTCGCGGGTGGTATGTTTGAGGATGAGAACTAGGAGGGCCCATGAACACCGAGGAAATCGCGCGCATTGTCGGCAAACAGCGCGCCTACTTTAAGACGCGCGCCACGTTTGATGTCGATGCTCGACGTCGCGCCCTCGTGCGCCTGCGCGAGGCGGTGCGAGCACACGAGACCGATATTGCCCATGCGCTCAAGACCGATTTGGGAAAGTCGCATGACGAGGCCTATATGTGTGAGATCGGCACCTCGCTTTCCGAGATTCGTCATCAGATTGCGCATGTGGCTCGATGGAGCCGTCCGCGCCTGCGTCCGTGTGACCTCGCCAACGCCGTGAGTGTGTGCAAAACGCAAGCCGTGCCCTATGGCGTCACGCTCATTATGGCGCCCTGGAACTACCCGTTTTTACTGACGCTCGAGCCGCTTGCCGGCGCCCTTGCCGCGGGCAATACCGTGGTCATCAAGCCGAGTGCCTATGCTCCGGCATCGAGCGCGGTGCTCAGGCAGATTTGCGAGGAAGCATTTGATCCGCGCCTGGTGACGGTCGTCGAAGGCGGGCGTGCCGAGAACGAGGCGCTGCTCGACGAGAGCTGGGACAAGATCTTCTTTACCGGTAGCGTTCCGGTCGGCAAGCTCGTCATGGAGCGCGCGAGCAAAAACCTCACGCCCGTGACGCTTGAGCTGGGCGGCAAGAGCCCCTGCATCGTGGATGCGACGGCAAACTTGAAGGTCGCGGCACGGCGTATCGCCTTTGGTAAATGGCTCAACGTAGGGCAGACCTGCGTGGCGCCCGACTACCTGCTGGTCGATACGCGCGTGCACGACGAGCTGCTGGGACTCATCAAGGAGGAGGCCCGTCGCATGTTTGGCGAGCACCCGCTCGACAACGAGGACTACGGTCATATTGTCAACGCCAAGCATTTCGCGCGCGTACGCGGGCTGATCGACCCCGACAAGGTTGTGCTGGGAGGCACGGCGCGCGAGTCGTCGCTCAAGATTGAGCCGACGATCCTAGACGGCGTGGCGCCTGAGGACGCCGTGATGCAGGAAGAGATTTTCGGTCCCATCTTGCCGGTGCTGACGTTTGAGAGCCTGGATGAGGCCGAGGCGTTTATTGCAGATCGTCCGACGCCGCTGGCCCTGTATATCTTTAGCCAGGATCGCGCAGTTCAGGAGCGCTTTGTGCGCTACGTGCCCTTTGGCGGCGGCTGCGTTAACGACACGATCATGCACTTGGCTACGAGCCATATGGGCTTCGGCGGCATGGGTGCGAGCGGTATGGGCCAGTACCATGGCCGCGAGAGCTTCGATACGTTTAGCCACAAGAAGAGCGTCGTGAACAAGGTAACCTGGCTGGACGTGCCGTTTCGGTATGCGCCCTACGCAAGCTGGAAGCACAAGTTCGTGCGTATGTTTGTGCATTAGAAAAGATCGCGGCTATCGAACTCGGCCTGTTTATCGGCCGAATGAAATAGCCGCCCCCGCGTAAGCGAAGACGGCCACTTCTCACGATGAAAACGTGTATCGGAGTTGGCAAGACCCGCTGCCACGGGTGCCATCCGTGTTCCTATCTTATCTGCAAGCGTCCCGTCGCGCAAGCGTTGCGGCAAGCGATTGAAAGACGCAGACAGGATGAATTTGTGTCCGCACGGGCCCGTAGACTTCTCAATAAGGTTAAACGCCGGGTATTCCGGCCGGTAGAGGAGCTGCCATGTACGAGCCTTCACGTGTTCTTTTGTCGTTTCATATTGCAGGATTTCAGTATGCCGATGGCGCCTTGGTCTTGGGCGATCTTAAAGCGGGCGATAAGCTGACGCTGTGTGCCGAGCGCGATAATCCCCATGATCCCGAGGCGGTTGCGATCTACTACGGCAACACCAAGCTCGGCTATGTTCCGGGAAACGAGGCCGGCCCGCTGTCCTTGATGATGTATTACGGCAATGGGTACGTATTTGAGGCCCGTGTGCAACAGGTTGCCCCCGAGTGCAGCCCGTGGCATCAGGTGCGCGTTGGACTCTATGTGATGGATGCTCGCTAATCGGCAATGGAGGCGGTCATGTTTGATGGCGATGACCTGTTCGATCTGACGGACGACCCGTTTGAGTGGGATATGTTGCTCGACGATGATGAGCTAGAGCAGGACCGGAAGAAGCGGCAGGACAAGAACGCCCAGGGTGACGCGTCGAAAAAGAAAGACAAACACCGCCGAGGTCTGTTCGGCGGGCTCTTTGGCTAACCGCCGCATCGCTGTGTCTGTATACTTAGCACGAGTTTGATGCGTTGCGAAATGAGGACAGAGACGATGATGTGGTTTACCGCCGACCTGCACTTGGGCGATACGAATATCTTGCACGACATGGACCGGCCGTTTGGCTCGGTCGAGGAGATGAATCGCAAGGTCATCGATGCCATCAATGAGTGCGTGACTGCGGATGACCGCCTCTATATTCTGGGTGACTTTACCTACCGTTTGCCCCTGGCGGATGCTGTGCGCCTGCGCGAGCGTATCGAATGCAAGAATGTGACGCTTATCCGTGGCAACCATGACGGCGACTGGGAAGATCCCGACGCACCGCAGATTTGGGAAGACGTGCGCGATTACCTGGAGATTGCTCCCGGCTATGCCAAGGGTCATCGCCTGGTGATGAGCCATTACCCCATGCTCAGTTGGAATGGCAAGGCGCGCGGCGCCATCATGCTGCATGGGCATATCCACAGCAGAGGAGACCGCACCAACGCGCGCAATCGCGACCGCGAGCGCCCGGTCCTTCGCTACGATGTCGGCCTCGACGCCAACGATTACAAACCCGTAAGCCGCGACCAGATCCTCGGTTTTTTTGGACTGTAATTCTCGAACCACCGCACAAACCACCACAAAAGGGACAGGCGCCTTTGTGGTGGTTCTGGCGCCGTTGCCATTATGGCAGCGGCGCCTTTTTTGTCCGTGCGGCGCGGTAGAGTGTAGGCGGTTGAAATTTGCGTCCATCGAGGAGCTGCTATGAACGAGATTAAGTGCCCGCATTGCGGCGAAGTTTTTAAGGTCGATGCGTCAGGCTATGCGGATATCGTCAAACAAGTGCGCGATGCCGAGTTTTCGCGCGACCTGGACGAGCGCGTGAAGGCAGTCCAGCGCGAGGGCGAGCAGGCGCTGGAGCTTGAGCGCTCGCGCTCAACGGCTGCCTTGCAAAAGGCAGAGTCTCAGCGCGACGCTCAGCTTATCGAGCAGAAGAACGCTGCGGCTCAGAAGTTGGCACAAGAGGTCGCCAAGCGCGATGCCGAGCTTGCGGAGCTGCGCGCCAAGCTCGAGGGCGCTGCCGCAGAGCGTGAGGGTGCAAGCCAGCGTGCAGCTGTTGAGGCCCGCGCCGATGCTCAAAAGGAAAACGCTGAGCTTCAGCGAGAAATCGACAATTTGCGTGCGCAGCTGGAGCGCAAGGATGACGAAGTCAAGTTTGCCGAGTCGGCGGCGCGCAACGCTGCCCAAAACGATGTGGCTGCACGTGATGCCCAGATTGCCGAGCTGCAGGCCAAGCTTGCCGCAGCGGACAAGGCCCAGGAGATGGCACTTGCCGCCGCCGCTGCCGAGTCGCAGCGCGAGCTCGATGCCACTCGCAGCGAGGCCGAGCGCACGCTTACCGACTATCGGGCGAAGGTGCAGGAGAAGTTTTCCGCCGCAAAGGCCCAGTCTGAGCAGGAGGCCGAGGGCCTGCGCGCCCAGCTGCGCGAGCAGGAACTGAGGGCAAAAGTGAATCTGTCGGAGGCGGTTGCCGCGGTGGAGCGAGAGCGCGATGAGGCGCGTGCCAAGCTGACGAGCGAGCTGGCGGTGCGCGATTCTCGCGAGGAGCAGGCCAAGGCAGCACACGAGCTCGAGCTTGCGCAGGCCAAGCGCGCGAGCGATGACCTGATTCGTTATAAGGATGAAGAGATCGAGCGCCTTAAGGACATGAAGGTTCGTCTGTCTACCAAGATGGTGGGCGAATCGCTCGAGCAGCACTGCGAGACCGAGTTCAATCGCCTGCGCATGACGGCGTTTCCCAACGCGTACTTCGAGAAAGATAACGATGCATCCGAGGGCACCAAGGGAGACTTCATTTTCCGTGAGTGCGACGCGAGCGGCAACGAGGTCATTTCGATTATGTTCGAGATGAAAAACGAGAACGACGAGACCGCGACCAAGCACAAAAACGAGGACTTCTTTAAGAAACTCGATCACGATCGTCGCCAGAAAGGCTGTGAGTACGCGGTGCTCTGCACGCTGCTCGAGCCCGAGAGCGAGCTCTATAACGCAGGGATAGTCGACGTGAGCTATCGCTATGAGAAGATGTACGTGATTCGCCCGCAGTTTTTCATTCCCATGATTACGCTGCTGCGCAACGCCGCTATGGGTTCGTTGCGCTATAAGCAGGAGCTAGCGGAGTACAAACAGCAGAATATCGATGTTACGAACTTCGAAGCCAAGATGGAAAAGTTCAAGGACGGCTTCTCGCGCAACTATAACCTGGCGAGTAAGCAATTCGAGTCGGCGATCAAGGAAATCGATGCCGCCATCAAGCAGCTCGAGAAGACCAAGGACGATTTGCGCCGCAGCACCGAGAATCTGCGCCTGGCCCACAACAAGGCCGATGAGCTTACCATTCGCAAGCTCACTTGGGGCAACAAAACCATGAAGGCAGCGTTTGATGAGGCACGCGAGACCGCGTCGGAGACAGGCGATGAGCCCGCCGAGGCGGATTCGTATGAGGTCGAGGATGCCGAGTAGAGGATAGCGTATCGCGCAAAAAGCGGGGCCGCTGGCGATGTTGCCAGCGGCCCCGTTTTATTCCGTTCCAGTTTGTTTGGCTAGTTCTCGAGCAGGTCCTCGATAAAGCCGACGCGGTAGTTTTTGAAGATGACCTCGCCGCCGTCTTGCGTGGCGTCCAGATCGACATCGCCCATGATGCCAAAATCGTGGTCGCCATCCTCGTCGGCAAAGATCTGGTGCACGTGCCACACGTGTGCAGTCTTCTCGTCGGACTCATCGATGGAAAACATTGCGGCGCTGCGGGCATCTCCGTCGGTGAGAATCTCCTCATGCTGCTCATGGTAGGCATCGAGCGCCTTTTGCCAGCGGATCTCGCTCATGCCCCAGTCGTCGTCGAGCTCGCCCAGGTCGCGCACGTGCTCGCGGGCGGCAAGGGTCACGCGGCGGAAGAGCGCGTTGCGCACCAGCAGCGTGCAGCCGCGGCGATCCGCCACGACCTCGTCGATGCCCTGCGGCGGCGCGGCGTCGAGGGCTGCCGGGTTGCCGGCGTTCTCCCACTCGTCCACCAGGCTCGAGTCGACCGAGCGCACCACAAAGCCGAGCCACGAAATGATGTCACGCAAGCGCTCATCGCGCTTCTCAATGGGCACGGTGCGATCGAGGGAACGGTAGGCCTCGGCTAGGTAGCGCAGCAGAATGCCCTCGGAGCGGGCGATGCCGAGCTTTTGGATATAGCCCTTAAAGTCACTCGCGCTTTCCAGCATGTCGCGCAGGACACTCTTGGGCGAGAGCTGGTAGTCGTTGGCCCAGGGTACTTCCTGGCAGTACTTGTCAAAGGCGGCGTCGAGCAAATCCTCGAGCGGTTTTTCGTACGTGACGTCCTGAATACGCTCCAGACGCTCCTCATACTCAATGCCGTCGGCCTTCATCTCGGCCATGGCGCGGTCGCGCGCGGCGCGCTCCTGTGCGCGCAATACCTGCTTGGGGTCCTCGAGCGTAGCCTCGACCATCGAGATGAGGTCCATGGTATAGGTCTCGCTCTCGGGATCGAGCAACTCCAGCGCGGCAAGCAAAAACGGCGAGAGCGGCTGGTCGAGCGCAAAGTCTTCGGGCAGGTCGACCGTCAGCGCGTAGTCGATGTCCGGCGCGGCGTCAGCCGGAGCGTCGGGTGCGGGCGGCACTTCGGTGCGAACGACGACGCCGGAATCGATGAGCGTGGCGAAGATCTCGTCGGCACGAACCTCGAGCTTTGCCTTTTCCTCAGGGGTCTGCAGACTCGTCTCGATGAGGTCGTGTACGCGGGCTCGGGCATCGCCGCCCTGCTCGACCACGCTAATCACCATGGAGTGTGTGATGCGCAGGCGCGGCTTGAGCGTTTCGGGCTGCGTCTCGATCAGGCGCTCAAAGGTCTGCTTGTTCCAGGTGACAAAGCCCTCGGGGGCCTTCTTCTTTTTAATCTTGCGGAGTTTTTTGGGGTCGTCGCCCGCCTTGGCCATGAGCTTGGCGTTCTCGATCTCGTGCTCGGGTGCCTCGGCAATCACCATGCCCTCGGTATCGAAGCCCGAGCGGCCGGCGCGACCGGCAATCTGATGGAACTCGCGGGCGCGCAGGCGACGCATCTTGTAGCCGTCGAACTTGGTGAGCGCGGTGAGGACCACGGTGTGGATGGGCACGTTGATGCCGACGCCGAGTGTGTCGGTGCCGCAAATGACGGGCAGTAGGCCCTGCTGCGCCAGGCGCTCGACCAGCAGGCGATAGCGCGGCAGCATACCGGCGTGGTGCACGCCGACGCCGCAGCCGAGCAGGCGTTTGAGAATCTTGCCAAAGGCCGTCGAGAAGCTCGTGCCCTTAGCCGCCTCCTTAATGGCCTCGCGCTGCTCCTTGCTGGCAATGCCAAAGTTGGCGAGCGACTGTGCCGTCGCAAGGGCGGCGTCCTGGCTAAAGTGCACGATGTAGAGCGGGGCCTCGCCGCGGCGCATCGCGAGCTCGACGGTGCCCTCGAGCGAGGTCGTCACATAGTCGTAGCTCAGCGGCACAGGGCGTGGGGCATCGACGACCAAGTCGCAGGTAGCGCCGGTGTGCTCCTCGAGTGAGGCGGCAATCGCGGTGACATCGCCGAGCGTGGCGCTCATGAGCATGAATTGCGTGTGAGGCAGGGTGAGCAGCGGCACCTGCCAGGCCCAACCGCGATCGGGGTCGGCAAAGTAGTGGAACTCGTCCATGGCGACGCAGCCAACATCGGCATCTTCGCCCTCGCGTAGTGCGTCGTTGGCGAGGATCTCTGCCGTGCAGCAGATGACGGGCGCCTTGGTGTTGATATGCGTGTCGCCGGTGATCATACCGACGTTATCGCGGCCGAGCACCTGCACAAGGTCGAAAAACTTCTCGCTGACCAGAGCCTTGATGGGGGCCGTGTAATAGCAGCGTTTGCCCTGTGCCATGCCCATAAAGAGCATGCCCAGCGCGACAAGCGACTTACCCGAGCCGGTCGGCGTGCCCAGAATGACGTGATCGCCGGCGGCTAGATCCATGAGGGCCTCTTCTTGGTGGTCCCACAGCTCAATACCGCGATCGCTCGTCCATTCAAAGAAGCGCTCGAAGGCCTGATCGGGCGTGAGCCACGGTTCGGGCTCACTGCCGTCCTCGGGCTCCCACCAGGTGGGGGAGAGCGCGCCGAGCGAGCCAAACTCGGCTTCGGTTCCCGTGCCGCCCGAGAATGAGCTGGCAGCGCCGGCGCCGGAGACGGTGCTGGCGGCGGTATCTGTCGTGGTCTGTGCCATGTGGTTGCTTTCTCTCGCGTTTGTCCGCCATCCATTATGGCGTAGCGGCGGCGCGGGACGCCAGCGCGAAAGAAAATGCAGGAAATGGGCGTTCTGCTCAGCCGTTTGGTGCGACCGCGAGCTAAGTGAGTAGACTTTTTGCGATTTCGCCAGCACATGGCTTTTGCGTAAGGGATTTACCTGCGGTTTTAGTTTTCGCCATGCAGGCTGTGCTCGGCTATTGCCAAAAAGTCTACTCACTTAGATTTGAGGACCGTCCGTCGGCGCCTATTTGCCGCTTGGTTTCCGGCGTAGCGACCGCCAAAAGCCCCTATGACTCCTGCGGCAGGCGCTTTTTGCCCTTGCGAGCGCGGTTTATAAAGTTCTCGACGGCCTCTTCCATGCCGAGGGGCACGTAGGTGAGTTCATCGAGGTTATCGGGCAGGTAGCAGGCAAGGCTTTGCTCCTGCGCGCGGCCCGCCGCGAGCTGTTCATCGCTGGGTTGCGCGCCGGGTGTGGCGCAAGTGCCGTAGACGGCGGCACCCATCTCGCGCGTGCGGCGCTCGTACTCGGTCTCGGGATGCTCGGGATGGTCGCGGCGGACGTCGTCACTTACCCAAAGCGTGTCGTAGCCGGCCGCGGCAAACTGCCCCAGGGCGTAGTCGCGCAGTGGCTTACTGTCGGTGCGCAGCGTGACGGTAGCGCCGGCTGAAAAGAGCGGGCGGTAGAGCATCAGGTGGTCGACATGGACGAGTCGTTTTTTGGCGTACTTGGCCTTGGGCTGCGGCGTGGGAAAGTTGATGGTTATGGCGTCGAGCTCGCCTGCGGCAAACAGCTGCGGCAGCGATGCGGCACCTCGGGGCAGGACGAGTGCGTTGGACAGCTCCTGCTCGCAGATTTTCTGCGCGGCGTAGGCGATGCAAATGGGCTCTTGGTCCATGCCGATAAAGAGCGTGTTTGGCTCGTGGGCCGCGCGCTCTACAAGGTACGTTCCCTTGCCACAACCAAGATCCAGGTGAAGGTGTTCGAAAGGCTTGCTGCCTGCGGGCGCACAGGCCTTGCGCCAATCTCCGGCATAGGCCTCGGGGTTCGTCTCAATCGCATCGGCGTAGCGCTCCAGGCGCTCCTCGAGCACAAAGTTCTTAGGCGTGCGAACGTGGACGGCTCCCATGAGGCTCCTTGGTCATACGTGTGGAACGCATAGCCGCGCGTTCCGTCAATGGGTTGGAAAGGGGTGGGCATAGTTTGCCCAAAAGCTGCGGTGCGGCTCGGCGGCGAGTCGCCGATGCCTACAGCCGCTTGAGGATCACATAGCGGTTGAGCTCGCCGCTACGACCGTCGGCATGGAAACGCTCAAGCTCGCGTACGGGGACCTCGCCGCTCTTGTAGAACGTACGGACGCCGCGCACCAGGTCGGTGATCTGCTGATCGTCAAAGTGATGGCAATAGCGGTAGGCGTGGCGGTCGTTTTGCCAGCCAATGAGGTGGTCGCCGGCTTCAAACTGCGCGGAATCGTAACCCTCAAACGGCGGGGTGAGTTCGGCGCGGGCTTCGGCGCGAACGGCCTTGCGCGCCATGCGCTCGTCGTTCATAAACTCCCAAAAGCTGATGGCGATGATGCCGCCCGGGCGCGTCTGGCGCACCAAGGCGTCGAGCACGCGTACGCGGTACTCGCACGACGGCACGTGGTGCATAAAGCCAAAGCAGACCGAGATATCGGCGAGCGGGGCGTCGAAAAGCACGTCGGGTGTCTCGGCGGGGTTGAGCCTCATGAGGGCGTCGAGCACGTCGAGTTCCTGGAAGTGCAGGTTGGGAATGCGCAGGGCGTGGCCATGTGCATCGATGGCCAGGTCTTGGCAAGAGTCGACGCCATAGAACTCGAAGGGGCAGCTGGCATCTGCCGAGGGGTTTGCGCCGTCGACGCCCTTGGCGGCAAGTGCGCCGCCGGCGGCAAAGTTCTCGAATCGCATATTGCCGCAGGCAAGATCGAAGACGCGGACGGGATGCTCGATGGTGGCGACGTCGAGCTGTCCGAGCGCGATGTCCATGGTGCGCACCCAGCCGGGCCACGGGGCTTGGCGCGTATCGGAAAAGGAGGCGGAGTGCTCGCGATAGAACGTGTTGTTGAGCTGGATGAGCGATGAGGCGAAATCGCGGTTCACGGCGCGGAACTCCCTCCGTTGGCGGTGCGGAATAAATAGTACGACCATACTACCGTTAACGCCGCAACGGGGACAACCAAGCTACGGGTCATTGCTTTGTTTGGACACATTTCCGCAGCTCATATGCACCCGCAACCGCCGGTTGTCAAAAATCTCACTAGAATAGGTGGCATACTTTTGGCGGTGGCGGATAGATTTTTAACTGTGCAAGGCGCCTAAGAACAAAAACGGTCCGGCGGCACGGCTGGCAATCACATAGGAGGAACCATGAATGTAGAAACTGCGCAGCGGCTCGCCGACCTTCGTCGCAGCAAGGGTTTTAGCCAAGAAGGGCTTGCACGAAAGCTGGGACTGTCGCGCCAGGCGGTCAGTAAATGGGAGCGCGCGGAGAGCTCTCCCGATACCGAGAACCTGATCTCGCTCGCAAAACTCTATGGCGTGAGTCTGGACGAGCTGCTCAATCCGAGCGACGAGATTGAGGACGATATCGAGTTTGAGAACGAGGACCGCGCCCGTCAGCGCGAAGCCGAGGCGGCAGAGCGTGCCCGCACCCACGAGGCGGCGGCGCGCGCTACCGAGGCGGCAACGCAGGCAAGTGACGCTGCGGCCAAGGCGGCGCAAGCTGCAAGTTGGAGCGCGCAGGCCGCCAATGCCGCTACGGCGCAGGCGACGAGTGGCGGTGCGGTTGGCTCGACTCCGGTGAAGGGGCCATTCCAGTCGTTCCCGTATTGGGCTGTGTGCTGGCTGCTGTTCTTTTTGCTAATGTTCCCGTTTGGTGCCGGCCCCTTTGCCGCGCTGATCTTCTTTACGATCCCCATTTATCACTGGGTGGCGCGTGCACTCGATGGCGATTGGGCGCGCGGGGATATTCAGGTTGGCCCGGCGCCGGTGGCGGCTAAGGCTCAGGTGCAGGACGTTCCTGCCGCGGCTGATACTGACGTGGCTACCGCGACCACCGCTGAGCCGAGCGTCAAAGAGGGTGATGAATGATGAAGCTCTCGCGTGAGTCTAAGGTGCGCCTGGGCGTTGGCATCGGGGCGTTTGTGCTCATTATCGGGCTTGTCTTTGGCACTTCGCGGATATTGATTCATTTTGATGGCCCGTGGGATCTCGACGATGTTGTACCCGGATTGTCTGGTATGGACGATATGTTTGACGACGATGATCTCTTGGATAGCGGTAACTATTCCGCTCGGCCTCAGCAGCTTTCGAGCACGACTTTTGACGAAGACGCGTTCCAATCGCTCGACTTGGATGTGACGTCGGGAACGGTCGAGGTTAAACGTGTCTCTGGCGGACCGGTGCGTGTCATCGAAAGCGGGCACGTTGCAAAGGGGGCATCTGCTTCCGATGCCGCCACTCAGAATCTAGCCAAGATCGAGGGCTCTACACTCAAGATTAGCCAGTTCGACTGCGATGACGAGCGCGCTATCGATCGTTCGGTCACCATCGAGCTGCCGCGGGATGTTGCGGATAACCTGGTCGGCATTACGGCGAATGTGGGGTCGGGAGACCTGACGATCACGGACATTGCGTGCCACGACTTCGATTTGACGTTGGACTCGGGAGACGTCGAGTTTGCGGGTACCGTGACCGACACCCTGAATGCCGAGGTCGGTTCGGGCGATGTGACGTTCGAGCTCTACCAGGCCCCCGCGAAGTCGATGGATGTAAGCGTGGGCTCGGGCGATGTGGAGATAACGGTTCCGAACTCTACGGGCTTTAAGGCGCGCCTCACCGTGGGCAGCGGTGACTTCGAGAGTGATTTCCTTCCGCTTGGCTACGATGGCGAGACCACTTTGAATCATGAATTCGACAACGGTGATAAGTCTGCCACGTATCGCTTTAAGGTCGGTTCGGGCGACATGTCGTTCGAATCGGAGTGATGGGCGGTTTTCGGAGATCGGTGCATATAGGCATACTCTTTGATGGAGGCGCCGGGGCCGTGGTCGGCTTCGGCGCCTTTGCCTTTACAATGGGGTCATGGAACAGATTATTTTGAACATACTCGAGGCCCTGCGTCGCGGCGAGACTGTAGACGACAAGGCGCTCGTCAAACTGATACATGCCGAGGCACGCCGCGAGGGTGCCGACAAGCGCGACCTGGCCAAGCGCCGACTGCTGCCCTTCTACCAGCGGATTAAACGTGAGGAGCCGGCTCGTTGGGCTGGGTGGAATGTCGATGCCGAACTGGAGCGTCAGCTGCTGCAGGTGCTGCGTATGAAGCCGCGCCGCACGGCTTCGGGCGTGGCGACCATTACCGTCATCACCAAGCCCTGGCCGTGCTCGGGCGATTGCCTGTTTTGCCCCAACGACCTGCGCATGCCTAAAAGCTATCTGCATGCCGAGCCGGCGTGCGCCCGTGCAGAGCAAAACTGCTTCGATCCGTATCTGCAGGTGAGTGCTCGTCTGACCGCACTTTCGCAGATGGGGCATGCGACCGATAAGATCGAGCTCATCGTGCTCGGTGGTACCTGGAGCGACTATCCGCAAGGGTATCAGGCATGGTTTATGTCGGAGCTCTTCCGTGCGCTCAATGACGATGCCGTCGCCGGCGTGGCGGCAAACCCCATGTTGGCGCGTCCGGGCATCAGCCGTGCCGAGGCAGGGCGCCTGCTCGATGACGCTCCCGCCGATGCCCTGCCGCCGGTGGTGGCGGAGCGCCGCGAACGCTATCGGGCTGCCGGCATTGCGACTGATGAGGCTGAGCTTGCTGCCGGCGTTGCCGACGAGCAGGGGCGTGTGGATGCCGCCGTGGGTGGTTATAATCGCGCGGTGCGTCGACTATACGGCTCCGGCACGCCGTGGGGCGAGGTCGCCGAGTGGCAGACGGCGACGATGAAAGAGCTTGAGCGGCAGCAGCGCATCAACGAGACGGCGAAGCACCGCGTGGTGGGACTCGTTATCGAGACGCGCCCTGATGCCGTAACGCCGCAGGCGCTCACGCTCATCCGCCGCCTGGGCTGCACCAAGATCCAGATGGGTATCCAGAGTCTTGACCAGCATCTGCTCGATATCAATGAGCGTCGTATTTCGGTGGCACAGATCGAGCGGGCGTTTTCGCTTGCGCGCCTGTTTGGCTTTAAGATCCACGCGCATTTTATGCTCAACTTGCTGGGCGCCACGCCCGAGGGGGACAAGCGCGACTACGAGCGCTTTATGGCCGAAGGGGCCTTTATGCCCGACGAGGTCAAGGTCTACCCGTGTGCGCTCATCGAGGGTTCGCGCCTGGTGGGTTGTTACGAGCGTGGCGAGTGGCGCCCCTATACCGAGGAAGAGCTGCTCGATGTATTGGCCGACGACATCGTGGTGACGCCGGCGTTCTGCCGCATTAGCCGCATGATTCGCGACTTTAGTTCCGACGACATCATGGTGGGCAACAAGAAGCCCAACCTGCGTCAGCTCGTTGAGAACCGCCTGGCTGCTCGGGGTGACGGTGCGACGGTGCGTGAGATTCGCTATCGCGAGATCAGTACCGCGGGTGCCGACCTGGATGAGTTGACCCTTGACGAGGAAGTAGCGTACGAGACGCCGGTGACTTACGAGCGCTTTTTGCAGTGGGTGACGCCCGAAGGCAAGATTGCCGGCTTTTTGCGCCTGTCGCTGCCCGACCGTTCGTTTGTTGCCGCGCATGCGGACGAGTTGCCGACGGGGCCGGAGGAGGCGATGATTCGCGAGGTGCACGTGTATGGCATGGCGGCGCGCGTGGGGGATCAAGGCCAGGCGGCGCAGCACCATGGATTGGGACGGTCGCTGGTGGAGCGTGCGTGCCATATTGCCCGGGATGCGGGCTATGCGCGTATCAACGTGATTAGCGCGATCGGTACGCGCGAGTACTATCGCCATTTGGGTTTTTATGACCACGGACTCTATCTGCAAAAGGAGCTCTAAATGAACAAGCCGAGTGTTTCTGCCGGCGTCGTTGCCGGCGTTGCCCTGGGAGCCGCAGCGCTTGGTGCGGCCGCTGTCGCTGTTCGTGCTGCCTGTCTGCAGGTTGCGCGAACCCGCAATGGGTTGGCGCGTGTGAAACGCGTGCACGATGAGGGCGGCGATGAGATTCGCGTGTTGGTGCAAGGCGGCGTCTACCAAAGCGCAAGCTACGTTGGCGAGTGTTGGGCGGAGCCCGTCTTTGCGTACTATCGTGCGTTTGACGATGCGTTTGAGGCCGAGCGCGCAATGCATGACGCCTATGGTCACGGTATCGACCGCATGCTCATGTTGGGCGGCGGCGGGTTTGCCTATCCCAAGTTTGCGCTGATGTCGCACGAGGGCTTGCGCATGGACGTCATTGAGTACGATGCCGAGATTACGCGCCTGGCACGTCGTTGGTTTTACCTGGACGAGCTGGAGCGCATGGTGGGCGACCGCCTGCGGGTGATTACCGCTGAGGCTCGCTCGTATCTGGGCGTGACGAGCGTGGGTCATCGTCGCTACGATGTGGTCGTGAGCGATTGCTTTGGCGGTGCCGAGCCCGTACGCGAGCTGGCGACGGTTGAGGCGCTGCGCCTGGTGCGAGGCAGCCTGAACCCCGGGGGTATCTACGTTGCCAATATCGTGAGCGCAAACGAGGGGAGCGACGTGACGTTCCTGCGCGACTGCGCTGCCACGGCACTCGAGGTATTCGCCCACGCCTGGGTGGTCCCATGCGGCGATGCGGAGTTTGGCGGCGAGGAAAACTACCTGCTCATTGCCAGTGACGGCGACTATGCCTTTGCCGAAGCCGTGCCCTTCGACGCCGACTTCCTTGGCACTGCTCTCCACGACTAGCCTATTGGGAGTAGTCAGTCCCGTCTTAGGTGTGGTCGCGCCAGCCGAGAACGCGCTGCTTCATGCCTTCGGTGTCGAGCACGCCTTCGGCAAAGCCTTTGCGCACGAGCTCTTCGGGAACAAACTCGTCGTAGCGGTCAAAATAAGGCACCTCGCCGGGATAGACGAGCTCGATGGGATCGAAGTCCTTTTCGGCCT
>CAUFXK010000007.1 GCA_959596495.1 uncultured Collinsella sp.
ATGGGTATTCTCGCGACCTTCGTGGCCCTCGGCATGATGTGTGGCCCCGTGCTCGGCGGCATGCTGGTGGCAAGCTTTCCCTGGGAGAGCATCTTTCTCATCAACCTGCCCATTGGCGTGATCTCGTTTATCGTGGGACTCTACACACTGCCGCATGTTAGGCCAGAGGCCGGCGAACGCCCCATGCCCCTTGCCGAGGCTGCTCGTCGCTGCTTTGCAAATTCGGCCTTTACCATCAACCTTGCTTGCATGCTCATCGTGTTCGTTGGTATTGGCGCATCCGAGTTTATCCTGCCGTTCTATTTTCAGGACGCCCACGGCTTTGGTTCTGACATCTCTGGGCTGCTCTTTTTGGCGCTTCCGATGGTGAATGCCTTTATCGGCCCGCTTTCGGGTACGGTTTCGGACCGTGTTGGCTGCGAGGGCCCCACGGCCGTTGGCCTGGGCGTGTACGTGTGCGGTCTTTTTGCGGTAAGCACGCTCGACGAGCACTCTTCCATCCCTGTGATCGTGTGCTGTGTCGCGTTTATGTCGTGCGGAACGTCGATTTTCCAGAGCCCCAATAACTCGCTGTACATGGGCTCGGCTCCGCGCGAAGCGCTCGGCTTTGCTGGCAGCCTGGGCAGTTTGGCGCGCTATGCCGGCATGGCACTCGGTATTACGGCGGCGTCGCATATCCTGTATGGGCAGATGAGCGTGGCGATGGGCGAGGCCGTGACCAGTTTTGTTGCAGGCCGTCCTGATGTGTTCCTGTTCGGCTTTCGCTCGGTGTTCTACGTGCTCATGGCTGTGGCGGCTGTGGGCTTTGCACTCGCCATGGTGCGTTTGGTGAGGATGCGCGTCCGCCATTAGCGTGTTGGGAGGCTGTCTGCCACGATTCGCGCCGTCCCAAAAAGACTGGTTTGTGGTGCGATGCGGCTTGTGGGGCGGGCGGGGGTCGGTCCGTGGTAGACTATCGAACAACGTTTATTAATCGCGCGGTATCGTTGCCGCGAGAAGGGGTTGCGCCATGCAGGAGCTTGAGGATCGTATTCGCCATGACGGCATCGTAAAGGCCGGTAACGTCCTTAAGGTTGATGCCTTCCTCAACCACCAGTGCGACGTTGAGCTGTTCGACCACATGGGCGCCGAGTGGGCCCGTCTGTTCAAGGATGTCGAGATCAACAAGATCCTGACGATTGAGGCTTCGGGCATTGGTATGGCTTGCATCGCGGCTCAGCATTTTGGCGGCGTGCCGGTGGTTTTTGCCAAGAAGGCGCAGTCCATCAACCTCGACGGCGAGCAGTATGCCACGACCATCTACTCCTTTACCAAGCAAAAGGAGTACCCGGTCATCGTTGGCAAGCGTTTCCTGTCCGAGGGCGACAAGGTCCTGATCATCGACGACTTCTTGGCCAACGGCTGCGCTCTTGAGGGTCTCATCAAGATTTGCGAGGCTGCGGGTGCTGAGGTGTCAGGTATTGGCATTGCAGTGGAGAAGGGCTTCCAGGGCGGCGGTGACAAGCTCCGCGAGCGCGGCTTCCGCGTCGAGAGCCTAGCCCGTATCGCCGATATGGACTGCGAGACCGGCGAGATCACCTTCGCCTAAGCGCGCAACACAAGCGATTGGTATGCGATGTGACAAAGGGACCGTCCCTTTGTCACATTTTTTGTATGAGGGGAGGTGTTGGTATGGATGAGAACAAGATGGGATGGCGTGAGTATGCGCGCTATGCCGAGATGTCGGCCGAGGAGTTGGCGCGCGATTGCGAGGTGCAGGTGTTTCGCGCGACGGGTCCGGGCGGACAAGGCGTCAACACGACGGACTCGGCGGTGCGTATGAAACATATCCCTTCGGGAATTACCGTGACGGCGCGCGAGAGTCGCAGCCAGTTCCAAAATCGCAGCTACTGTCTGCGTAAGCTGCGCGCTGAGCTTGAGCGTCGCGGGCGTCCACCGCGCCGTCGCGTCAAGACCAAAGTGCCACAGCGATCGCGCCAGCGCAGGCTCAATGACAAGCGCTTCAACGCGATTAAAAAGGCCAACCGTCGCAAGCCGGGCGGGGAGGAATGATCTTCTCAATAAGTTGCGGTGAAATAGGGACTGTTTTGCGGCTTTGGCTGCATAAACAGTCCCTATTTCACCGCAACTTAGGGGTGGCTAGCGGGTTGGGTGCCAGACTTGGAGGGCGCCGGGTAGGATGTCGACTTCGATGCGCGAGGCGACGACGGGCTCGCCGTCGGCCTGAATGGGGTAGTCGGGCTCCTCGAACGTGAGCTCGGCATGACGGCAGCGGCGCATGCGAACCGGCGGCAGCTTGGTATGGTGGCCGTCCTTGGCCGAAAGGAACATAGGCAGGGCAATCGCGCGGGGGACGGGGCCGCAGGCGTAGCAAACGTCGAGAATGCCGTCGCACGGGTCGGCATCGGGACAGATGCGATAGCCCGAGCCATAGGTGGGGCCCAGCTGAATTGCCATGATGATCGCCCTCACGCGCTCGGCGGGCGCGCCGTCAAAGCTGATGGTCATGGGGTAGTTGCGATAGCACAGGCCAAACTGCTCAAGTCCCGAGAGGGTGTAGAGCGGAGCGCCGGTGAGGCCCGTCTTTTTGCGTAGCTCGGTGGTGCCCAGGCCGATGGCGGCGTCAATACCGACGGAGAGCGTCTGGTCGTAATACTCGACGATTGCCTTGCCGCTGCCACTTGCGGGGTTCCATGAGCGAATGCGTCCGATATCCTGGTGCTGCAGCTCGCAGGTGAGCAGCGCGCCAAAATCCTTGCCGGAGAAATCGTCGATACCGAGCGTTTGGGCAAAATCGTTGCCGGAGCCCACGGGCAGGACGGCAAGGGCGGGGCGGGCGTCCTGTTTTTGCGCCATGAGTCCATTGACGACCTCGTGGATCACGCCGTCGCCGCCAAGGGCGATAACGGTGCGATAGCCCTGGGCCTGCGCGGCGAGCTCTTTGGCGTGCCCCGTGTGTTCGGTCAGTACCAGGTCAAACTGGGATGCGCGCGCGGTCATGTCCAAAAAGCGCTGCAGGCGCTCGGCAACCTTGCGCGCGGCACCCGACTGGGCGGCTGGGTTGGCGATGATGAGCGTGCGACCAAAATCAGTTGCGTGCATGGGGCGACTCCCGGCGTGTGACATGACAGTGCGGTCGCGCTCAGGTCGAATTGCCCCCGATTGTGGCTGCACGGCGATTATTACATCTACTCTATCAGGTCGTTGTGGCGCTCGATAGCATCCGCTACCGTACCGCCCTCATCCACAATAAGCGAGCGGCGCTTGGGTGAGATGATGCGCTGGGCGGGGTACACGCCGCGGTGTCCGCCGGTTAGGTAGCTGATAAAGGCCACGATGACAAAGAACCCGGCGGCCGTGCCGTGGAACAGGTCGATGGCCATCATGCAGGTGGTGATGGGCACGTTGAGGCCGGCGCAGAACACGCCGAGCATGCCGAGAGCCGCCAGAAAACTGGGGTCAAGCCCGGTAAGGCAACCGATCCAGCCACCGAGTGCCGCACCGATGCCAAACAGGGGCGTGACCTCGCCGCCTTGGAAGCCCGCGCCCAGGGTAAGCGCTGTGACGACCAACTTGATGGCTGCGTCCGCCAGGGTGGTGTTGCCGGCAAACCCGGCGCCGGAAAGCCACGTGGAAAGGCCGGCGTAGTCCCAGGCGTCGAGGAGGGCATAGGCGGCCAAAACCACGAGTGCGCCTATGAGTGCGCGGACGAGGTAATTGGTGATAAAGCGACCGTACAGGCTTTTGACGGTTCGAACCGACCAGGCAAAGAGGCGTGCCGTCAGGCCGAAGATAATTGCGCTGATAACAACGATGGCAACCGTCCGTGGTGTCATGTTGGGAACGCTGGCGATGACATTCGCCTCGTACTCGGTTCCCAAGGCAAGTGACGTAAAGTAGCCTGTAAACGAGGCGACCAGGCAGTAGATGCCCGCGGTGTAGTCGATTTTGCCGATAAAGCACATCTCCATGCCAAAGAAAGCTCCAGCAAGGGGCGAGCCGAATACGGCGCCAAAGGCCGACGAGATGCCTGCGAGCATGAGGTCGTGGTGGTCATGTTTTTTGAGGTGGGCGAGGTTCGAGATGTTGCTGGCGATGGTGCCGCCAATCTGCACCGCGGCCCCCTCGCGACCGGCAGATCCGCCCGTTAGGTGCGTGAGCGTGGAGCAGACGAAGGTGAGAACGGCCATACGCATATGGATGAGGCGTGTGCCCAGAGCGGAGTCGATGACCAGGTTGTTACCGCGTTTGGCGGCAAGGCCGTGGTTTTTGTACACCCATGCGGTGGCAACGCCCACAACGGGAAGCAAGGCGTAGACCCATGCATGGTGCTCGCGATAGTCGGTTGCGATATTCAGCGAGGTCAAAAACGCCCAGGCGGCAACGCCCATGGCGAGCGAGACGATGACGACGAGTGTGAGCAACTTGGCGCTCGCGAGTAGGTTGCGGGCGTTGCGGCGCGTGTCGGCGGCCAAGAGATGCTCGGAGCGGGTGAGCTGATGCCTGCCGGCCATGATGACGTCGTTCAGGGAGAAAAAACCGCCATCGTCGAGCGACTGAGAATGATCCTGCGCTTCGTTTGCGCTTTCGGGTTTGTCGGTAAAAGTCATACGTTCCTCTTTTGGGTTGCAACACGAGCATTATAAAACGCGGTAAACGCGACGAGCCGGTGGGTTGGTTTTGGTTTTGTTTCGCGGCTTGCGGCCGACAGATGTATTTGCGGGTACAGGCCAAGTCGCCGTCGTGCGGCGGGGATTATACTGAGAGAAACATAAAGAATCGGCGCTTTTGTTGCGCGCCGCTGCATGCTAGAGGTGTATATGGCTGAGAAACTCATTCCGTTGGAGGACGCACAGGCGATCGTCTTGTCGCACGTGAATCGCACCGAAGTTGTCGAGATTCCCGTATGGCAGGCCGCCGGTCTTCCCTTGGCCGAGGACGCGGTGGCCGATATCGACATCTCGCCGTTTGCCAACAGCGCTATGGACGGATATGCCGTGCGCTCGGCGGACTTGGTGCAGGCGTCTGGCGAGGCGCCGGTGACGCTCGACGTTATCGGACACGAGGCCGCGGGCCATGTGTTTGAGGGCGCAATCGGCGCGGGCGAGACGGTCCGCATCATGACGGGCGCGCCGGTACCCGAAGGTGCCGATGCCGTGGTGAAATACGAGATCGTTGACGTGCTCGATGGCGACGGCAACGAGGGCTCGCGTGTGAGGTTCTCGGCGCCTGCCAAGGTAGGGGAGAACGTTCGCTCTGCCGCCGAGGAGGCCCATGCCGGCGATGTTGTGATGCACGCCGGCGAGGTCGTGGCTCCGGCGGGCGCGGGTCTGCTGGCAAGCGCCGGATACGCGAGCGTGAAGGTACACGCTGTCCCGCGTGTGGGCATCATCTCGCTGGGCACGGAACTGGTCGCGCCGAGTGACGTGCCGGCGCGCGGGCAGATTCGCGACTCCAACTCGTCGGCGTTGATGGCCGAGGCACTCGATGCCGGCGCCGAGCCCGTGTTCTACGGCATTGCGCCCGATGATGAGCAGGCGATTGCCGAGTTTGTGCATCGCGCGGTGCAAGAGTGCGATTTTGTCATTACGAGCGGTGGCGCCTCGGCAGGCGACTACGACTACGTGACGGCGCTCGTCCGGCGCGAGGGCGAGGTGCTGTTTGACCGTATCTCGATGCGTCCGGGCAAGGCCATCACGTTTGGCTTGCTCGGGGGTAAGCCCTACCTGGGGCTTTCAGGCAATCCGGCCGCGGCGTATGTGGGCTTCGAGATGCTCGCCCGTCCGGCGATCCGCAAGATGCGCGGCTTTGCCGAGGGTGCGCGTCCCGTACAGCAGGCGACGCTCACGCACGGCGTGAAAAAGCGACAGCATCGCCGCTTCTTCGATCGCGCCACGGTTTTGCGCGACCCCGAGACCGGTGAGCTGTTGGTGACCGAGGCTAAGACGCAGAATTCGGCGCTGCTTGGAACTATGCAGCGTGCGAACTGCCTGTTGCGTGTTGACGAAGGACCGTGCGACCTCAAGGTGGGCGATGTCGTGGACGTTGTTCGCGTCGACCTGCCCGAGGGCGCCGTGTTGTAGGAGGAATGCTATGGAGCTGAAGATATCGATCGTGACGTGCTCGGATACGCGCGATCTTGCCCAGGACGAGGCTGGAGCCGCGCTCGAGGAACTTATCGAGGCGCAGGGCTGGACGGTCGCCTCACATGTGGTCGTGCGCGACGACGCCAGCGAGATCGGTGATGCCATTGTGGAAGCCGCCGATGAGTGCCACGCCAATGTCGTGCTCACCTGCGGCGGCACGGGGCTTTCGATGCGCGATGTGACGCCCGAGGCGACGCGTGCCGTCTGCGAGCGCGATGTGCCGGGTATTGCAGAGGCAATCCGTGCGTACTCCATGACCAAGACGCGCCGCGCCATGCTCTCGCGCGCCGTGTGCATGCAGCGTGGGCATACGCTTGTCATCAACTTTCCGGGATCCACGAAAGCGGCCCGCGAAAGCTGGGAGGCCGTGAGCGATCAGCTGGAGCATGCGGCCCAAATGACGGCGGGCGGCGGGCACGCCAAATAAGCGCACTACCTGCGGCGGAGTAACCTTACGGGCTGCTCCGCCTTTTTTATGCAGCGACAGTGCGGGCCGTCTCGTGGTTATTGGTAAAAGATAATTATCAGGCGAGAGATATTTATCATAAACATTATTCGCGCGAAAGTATAATCTAGTAACAGAATAAAGCCCGCGGCGGGGTGCCCGGGTGTACCGTTCGAAAGGGTTGAACATGTTCGATATGGTTTCTCGCCGCGGATTCGTCTCGCTCTCTGCTGTCGCCGCTGCCGGCCTTGGCCTTGCCGGTTGCTCGGGCAGCAAGGCGTCTGAGTCGACTGGCTCCGATGCCGGTTCTGCTAAGGCCTCGTCCAAGAAAGCTGTCGAGCTGCAGGTCTTTGCCGCCAACTCGCTCGAGAAGGCTCTGCCCGAGGTTCAGGAGCTTTACACCGACCAGACCGGCACCGCCTTTGCCGACACGCAGTTTAAGGCCTCCGGCGACCTCGTCGAGCAGATGCGCGCCGGTGCCGCCGTCGACGTGCTCATCACAGCCTCCAAGGACACCATGGACGACGCCGAAGCCGCCGAGCTCGTCGACGCCGACACCCGTGAGGATATGTTCGTCAACGACCTCGTGATCATTCGCGCCGAGGGCTCCGACACCAAGGTCGAGGCAATTGCTGACGTCGCGAACCTGGACGGCAAGATCGCCATCGGCGACGCCAAGACCGTTCCCGCCGGCAAGTACGCCAACCAAGCGCTGGCTTCCGTGGGCCTCTATACCGGCACTGAGGGCGACGACGGCGAGTATGCTCCCGAGATCGCCGACAAGGTGGCCCTGGCCGATAAGGTCGGCACTGCTGCGTCTTACGTCTCTACGGGCGACTGCGTGGCCGGTTTTGTTTACAGCTCCGACATCTTCCGCTACGACGGCATCGAGGAGGCCTTTGTGTGCCCCGAGGACTCGCATAAGCCCATCGTGTATCCGGGTGCCGTTGCCGAGAGCTCCGAGCACGCCGACGAGGCCAAGGCGTTTATCGACTTTTGCCTGTCCAACAAGAAGGCTCAGAAGATTTGGGCTAAGTACGGCTTTGAGCTTTCCGAGTAGTGCGGCTTGGCGCGATAATTCCATCGTTTTGTGTTTCACTCCGTCCTTGTATTCGCTTGGAGCTTTTCGTGCTTAATAGATTCCGCATGCTTGTCGCCTGTGCTTTGACCTTCGCGCTTTGCTGGGTGCCGGGATTTGCGTTTGCTGGGGACGCTGAGGACGGGGCCCAGGTTGCTGCGATCGCTCATGGGCTTTCCTATGGGATCGAGGGTTTTGAGCGGTTGGCCAAGGGGACCGCTCGTGCCATGGAGGGCCAGCCTGAGGGCTACCGGTTTCCCGTTAACGAGGACGTGGACCTTGTAGTGGCGCCTGCTGCCGATCGCGTTGTGGTGTGGATATCGCCCAAGGCGGTCGAGAAGTTTGGTTTGGATCCGCAGGACAACGAGTGCGTATCGGGTCTCAAAGCCCTCGTCTGTGAACTCGACAGCGCAAACTGCATGGGAGGTGCGCAGCTGGGGGACGTGGATCTTCCCTGGTATGTTACGGCGGAAACAACGTTTGATGCCGGCGGGTATACCTATGGCTTTGACGAGCGCGGTGCGGATGGGGACCGCTATGTGGTGATTGCATCAGCCTCGGGTGATGCCAAGGGCGGCGCGCGTTGGCTTGATAGTGCTCAAATGGTTGAAGCATCGTCTGTCGTGTTGCGGGATGAGCAGGCCCCCTTGACCTCTCTGGCCTCCTTTTTGGGCGGCATCGACTACCGTCCGTTTTGGGTGTCTATCAAAACGAGCGGCCTTGCCCTCGTTATTGCCTTTGCACTGGGCCTGTTTGCCGCATGGAAGACCATGGGTACTACGAGCCGTATCAAGGGCCTGCTGGACTCGGTCTTTACCGTCCCCATGGTGCTGCCGCCTACGGTCTGCGGCTTTCTGCTGCTTATGCTATTTGGCCGCTCGACCGGGGTGGGCCAGTGGCTGATCGCGCACGGCGTCTCGATCGTCTTTACGTGGCCCGCGGCGGTGATATCTGCCGTGGTGGTGTCGTTTCCCCTGGTCTACCGTACGGCGCTCGGTGCCTTCGAGAGCCTCGACACGCAGATGCTCGACGCCGCGCGAACCTTGGGATGGCCCGAACGTCGCATCTTCACCAAGCTTATGATGCCGCTTGGTTGGCCCTCGATTGCCGCCGGCACGGTGCTCGCCTTCGCGCGTGCCATGGGCGAGTTTGGCTGCACCCTGTTCTTTGCGGGCAACTATGCCGGCATTACCCAGACCATCCCCATCGCCATCTACTTTGAGTGGATGGGCGGCAACACGTCGGTGGCTCTCTTTTGGGTTGTCGTCGTGATCGCCTTTAGCTTCTTGGTCATCCTGTTTATCAACATGTACACGGCGCACTCGCAAAAGTATCGCGAGCGGGGCCTTTCCCGCGCGGAGCGCAAGCAGGCCAAAGATTTCGCCGGACAGGGCGATTCGCTCGACCCAGTCGGCGGCGATGCGCTGCGCATCGATCGCGAGGCGTTGGCCGAGCTTATGCGCGATGACACGGTCGCAAAGGGAGGTCGATAGGCCATGTCGCTCGTTCTGGATATAAAAAAGCACTATCCCGGGTTTATGCTCGACATGCAGCTTGAGGCCGGCGAGGAGCGCGTGGCGTTGCTCGGTGCCTCGGGTTGCGGCAAGAGCTGCACACTTCGCTGCATTGCCGGTGTGGAGACGCCCGACGAGGGCAAGATCGTCGTCAACGGCGTGACCTTTTTTGACTCGGCGGCGGGCATCAACCTGTCGCCACAGGCGCGCAAATGCGCCCTGCTGTTCCAAAACTATCAGCTGTTTCCTAACATGACGGTGGCCGATAACGTATGCGCCGGTGTAAAGGATGCGGGCGACGCCGCCGCACGCAAAAAGCTCGCCGAGCGCTATCTGAGCATTTTCGGTCTAGCCGATTTTGCCGACCGCTACCCCGCGCGCCTTTCGGGCGGGCAGCAGCAACGCGTGGCGCTTGCCCGTATGGTGGCGGCGCATCCGGGCATCTTTATGTTCGACGAGCCCATGAGCGCGCTCGATTCCTATCTTAAGAGCGCACTCGAGCAGAACATGCTCGACCTGTTCGACGTCTGTAACCGCACCGTGCTCTACGTGAGCCATGACATCGACGAGGCGTGCCGCCTGTGCCAGCGCATCTGCGTGATGCACGACGGGCATGTTGAGGAGATCGGCTCTGTCGAGGACGTGGTCCGCCGTCCGCAGACGCTGGCGGCACTGCGCCTGACGGGCTGCAAGAACACAAGCCGGGCGCGCAAGATCGGCGACGAAGAAGTTGGGGCTCTCGACTGGGGCATGACCTTTAATGTGGGTCGCGAGGTTCCCGACGATGTTGCCTACTTGGGTATTCGTGCGAGCTACTTCCATGTGGACAACCGTGCCGAGCGGGGCCGCAACAGCTACGACCTGCACGTGGCGCGCGTGAGCGATTCGCGTTTTGAACGCCTGGTGCTGTTGGATGTGCCGCGCGTCGATGCGCCCACGCGTCTGCAGTGGAAGGTCAACAAAGTGGGCATGCCTGTTGACGAGCTGCCGCAAGCAGGCGAGACGCTTCGCATGCATTTTGATGCCAGCAGGATCCATTTGGTTTGTCGATAGCGCCGGGTAATGCCGTCGGGGCATATAAGCCTCGGCGGCTTTGTTTTTGCCGTTCGCCGAATGAGGAATGACAAACTCTTATCAATTAAGATAATTATTTATTAAGCGATGGCACACGACGCTGTCGTACGAATGTCAACGGTGTTCGCATGGTCGGCGACCGTTGATATAGTTGACCTCAACTGGTAAAGGAGGGTGCGCACATGCCGCAGATGACATATATTCGCCGCGTTGCCGCGCGCGCCCTGTATATGGCTCGGAGTCGCATATGAGCAGGTATGTTCACGGCTCCGGGAGAGACGACGCACAACTAAATAATCGACCGCAAAGCAGGTTCCCTAAAATTCCGGGTTTGAGCACGGCCGGGCAATCGCCGTCCGTCGTGCATCGATACCGCTGTTATCCATTTTTGGTTCGAGAGGGGAACCGTCATGGCTGAAGAATTTGATTTCCATCCGATGTGGGAGAGCCTCGGCATGAATCTTGCCGACCACGACATGCTGCTGGGCGCCGTGGGCCAGATGTACGGCGATATGTTCCTGACGCAGAACAATCGCCCCAAGTCCACGTCCTACCTGGACTTTGTGGCCACCAACATCCATAGCGGCCGCATTAAGGAGATGCTCGACAAGAAGGAGGCTGGCGAGGCCACCAAGATCGTGGGTTCGTTCTGCGTGTACGTGCCCGAGGAGATCGTACTTGCCTGCGACGGTATCCCCGTGGGTCTGTGCTCTGGTGCCGATTGGGCAGCCGATAGGGTCGAGGAGCACCTGCCGCGCAACACCTGTCCGCTTATCAAGAGCTTTGCCGGCTTTAAGCTGGGCGAGGTCTGCCCCTACATTGAGTCGAGTGACCTGGTGGTAGGCGAGAACACCTGCGATGGCAAGAAGAAGGCCTACGAGTTCTTTGCAACGCAAAAGAACATGTACGTCATGGATATTCCCAACGTGCACGACGAGTCGACGCTCGTGACCTGGAAGGCCGAGGTCAAGAAACTCGCCGCCAAGATCGAGGAAGAGTGCGGCGTCAAGATTACGCCCGAGCGTCTGAAGGCTGCCATCCACGCCGTCAATGAGAAGCGTCGCGCCCTGCAGCGCCTCGCTGCGACCCGCGCTGCCGACCCTGCGCCCATCAGCGGTCTCGACAGCCTGCTGACCGTTCAGGCCGCCTTTATGGACGACACACCGCGTCTGACCGGAGCCATCAACGATATGGCGGCTGAGTGCGAGCAGCGTGTCGAGGCCGGCGAGGGCGTGGCGCCCAAGGGGACCAAGCGCATCCTGTACACCGGCACGCCCATGGCCGTGCCCAACTGGAAGCTGTTCAACCTCATCGAGAAGGCCGGCGGCGTTGTGGTGGGCGAGGAGTCCTGCACGGGTTCGCGCTATTGCAAGGACCTGGTCGACGAGTCCGGTGAGACGGTTGACGAGATGCTCGATGCCATCGCCGAGCGCTACTTTAAGATCAACTGCGCCGTCTTTACGCCCAACGACCAGCGTATGAAGGACATTGTCCAGATGGCCAAGGACCTGCACGCCGACGGCATCGTCGACGTGGCCCTGCAGTTCTGCACGCTCTACGAGATGGAGTCGTTTGCCGTGGAGAAGGCCGCCGAGGAGGCAGGCATTCCATTTATGCACATCACGACCGACTACGCCGGCGAGGATGCAGGCCAACTGCAAACCAGGATTGAGGCTTTCTTGGAAACCATTTAGGACTATTCGTCCCGGCGGCTTCCCCAGGCACCCGATCTTGCTGTTCAAACCGTCGCTTGCGAATCAAAGTACGCGACGCTCCTCTTTCACGGCAACCTCGGGCACCTGGGAAAGCCGTTTCCTTGGTTGGTTAAAAGGTTTGTTAAGGAGTTATATGTCGGAAAATATTGAGCAGCCGTTGCCGCGCACGTTTGAGGAGTTCAACGAGCAACGCAAAGCGGCGTTTATTCGCGTCAAGGATTATAAGCAGGCGGGTAATCGCCTGGTCGGCTTTTTGTGCAGCTATACGCCGCTCGAGATTATCGATGCCGCGGGGGCTGCGAGCGTGGCTCTGTGCAGTACATCCGATGAGGTGATTCCCGAGGCCGAGAAGGTGCTGCCGGCAAACCTGTGCCCGCTCATCAAGTCTACGTATGGTTTTGCCTATTCGCAAAAGTGTCCGTTTACGTACTTTAGCGACATGATCATCGGTGAGACCACCTGCGACGGCAAGAAGAAGATGTACGAGCTACTCAACGAGCTCAAGCGCACGCACATTCTGCATCTTCCGCAGGGTCGCGATCGCGCCTACGAGCGTGAAGGCTGGTACGAGGAGTGCCGCCTGCTCAAGGAGGAACTCGAGGGCTTCTACGGTATCACGATTGCCGACGATGACCTGCGCGCTGCCGTCCGTCGTCGCAACCGCTTGCGTGCGGCCCAGCTCGAGATGTTTGCACTGCAGGCCAACCAGCCGGCGGCCATGAGCGGCGTCGACCTGATGAGCACCATGTTTGCCGGTACGTTTAGCTTTGATATCGAGGCCTATACGCAGCAGCTGGAGCAAAAGGTTGCCAAGCTGCGCGAGGCCTACGACGCGGGCGAGCGCCCGGTTGCGGCGGATGCCAAGCGCATTCTGATTACCGGCTGCCCGGTGGGCGGCGTGATCAATAAGATCGGTCGCACCATCGAGTCCAACGGCGGCGTGGTCGTGTGCATGGACGACTGCTCGGGCGAGCGCACGGCGGCCATGATGATCGACCCGGAGGCTCCCGACATCCTGCGCGCCATCGCCGACCGCTACCTGGATATCAACTGCTCGGTCATGACGCCCAACGACGGCCGTATGGAAAATACGCTGGCCATGTGCGAGAAGTATCACGTCGATGGCGTAGTGGAGAACGTGCTCCAGGCGTGCCATACCTTTAACGTGGAGAGCGCACGCATGCGGGAAGCTGTCGAGGGTGCGGGCATTCCGTACATGAAGATTGAGACCGACTACAGCAACGGCGACATGGGCCAAATCGAGACGCGCATCGCTGCCTTCATCGAAACCCTGTAGGTGACGGTATGTGACAAAGGGACTGTCCCTTTGTTACATGTGAGGGAGGATGCCAAGGCGCCTGAACGCGCCGCTACCTTTGATGTTTAGATTGGGAGAGAGCCATGATAGGGATCGGGATCGATATCGGGTCTACGGCGGCTAAGGCTGCTGTGGTCGATGGGGAGGGTTCGGTGGCGTGGACGTGCGTGCAGCCAACCGGGTTCTCCTCGGTCGATGCTTCCGAGCGGCTGCGCGAGGCACTGGCAGCGGCGGGTTATGACGTGGCTGCCGACGACGTGCGCGTGGTCGCGACCGGCTACGGTCGTGTCGCCGTGCCCTATGCACACAAGGTCGTGACCGAGATCACCTGCCACGGCACCGGTGCCGTGTGCCTATTTGGCGACCACGGCACCGTGATCGACGTGGGCGGCCAGGACACCAAGGTCATTCAGCTTAAAAGTGGCCGCGTGTCCAAGTTTGCCATGAACGACAAGTGTGCCGCCGGCACGGGGCGCTTTTTGGAGATCATGGCCGACCGCCTGGGCATTTCCCAGCAGCAGATGGCCGACCTGGCGCGTTCCGGCGAGCCCACCAAGATCAGCAGCATGTGCACGGTGTTTGCCGAAAGCGAGGTCATCAGCCTGATCGGTCGCGGTGAGCCGCGCGAGAACATTGCGCGTGGCGTGATCGACAGCGTGGTCTCGCGCGTGGCGACCATGGCCGGGCAGGCCGCGGGCGCCCCGTACTACCTGACCGGTGGCCTGTGCGAGAACGCCTTCGTGGTGGAGCGGTTGGGCGAGCTACTGGGGTCGCCGGTGACCACCTCGCCCCAGGCTCGCTTTGCCGGAGCGATCGGCGCGGCGATTCGCGCACAGGCGCTCGATTAATGCATCGGCCGTGGGCCTGCATTCATGCGTATACTGGGAGGAAATGATTGACCGATGAGAGGAGGTATCGATGGCTGACGATCAGATTAAGCTCACGTCCATGACGGCCGCGAGCGGTTGAGCCGCTAAGTTGGCTCCCGGAGCCCTCGCCCAGGTCCTGGGCGACTTACCCAATGTGCATAACGACAACTTGCTCGTGGGGTTCGATACCTCCGACGATGCGAGCGTCTTCCGCGTAGGGGAGAACCTGGGGCTCGTGCAGTCCATCGACTTCTTCCCACCGATGGTCGATGACCCGTTCCTGTTTGGCCAGATCGCTGCGGCCAACTCGCTGTCGGACATCTACGCCATGGGCGGGCGGCCGAGCCATGCCATGAACCTGCTTTGCATACCCAGTTGCCTGGGCGTTGAGGTTGCCGGTCAGATTCTGGCGGGCGGCGCCGATAAGTGCGTCGAGGCGGGTTGCTCCATCGCGGGCGGCCACACCATCAACGACGACGAGCCCAAGTACGGTCTGTCCGTGAGCGGTTTTGTGCCACTCGACCATATGCTCGCCAACAGCGGCGCACGCGTGGGCGATGTTCTGCTGCTGACCAAGGCGATCGGCTCGGGCATCATCACCACGGCCATTAAGGGCGAGCTCATCGAGCAGGACGAGGCCGCAGCCATGTTTGACTCGATGTGTACCCTCAACGAGGCCCCGATTCGCCTGGCCGAGGGACTCGAGCTTCACGGCTGCACCGACATCACGGGCTTTGGCCTGATCGGGCATGCGTGCGAGATGGCCGAGGGTTCGGGCGTGCAGATTGAGCTTGCGTCGGGGGCGGTGCCGCTCTTTGACCAGGTGCTCGATATGGCGCGTCTGGGCATTATTCCTGCCGGTGCCTACCGCAACCAGGACTTTTTTGGCCCGCGTGTGGCTGCCGACGAGGACCTGGAGCCGGGCATGTTGGATGCGCTGTACGATCCGCAGACCTCGGGCGGCCTGCTTATCGCGGCGCCCGCGGCGGATATGGATGAGCTTGCACGCCGTCTGCATGCCGAGGGGCGCGTTGCCGCCGTTGTCGGGCGCGTGTGCGAGGCAGAGCCGGGCGGTCCCGCCGTCCGCGTTGTTCGCTAGCCCGCACGTTTATGTAACTGTTTACCGTTCTCTAGAACGGTTCTTTCGAAAGGATTTTGCTATGTCTACCAAGATTGAAGTCAATGCCATGGGCGATGCCTGCCCGCTGCCCGTCGTCAAGACGCTCAAGGCCCTCAAGCAGCTCGATGGCGAGGGCGCCGTGGTGACCTCGGTCGATAACGAGACCGCCGTCAAGAACATCTCCAAGATGGCGCAGGAGAAGGGCTGCACGGCCTCGGTCGAGAAGATCTCGGACGCCGAGTGGCACGTGACCGTCACGACCGCCGGTGCCGTGGCCGTTGCGGACCCCGAGCAGGACGGTGCCGCTTTTTGCGACGCCAGCGCCGGCAAGGGCAAACTCGTCATTTCCGTCTACACCGATTGCATGGGCCGTGGCGACGACGAGTTGGGCCACAAGCTCATGAAGGCCTTCATCTTTGCCGTGACGCAACAGGAGGAGCTGCCCGCGACCATGCTGTTCTACAACGGCGGCGCCAAGCTCACCGTCGAGGGCTCACCGGTGCTCGACGACCTTAAGGGCCTGGCGGAGCAGGGCGTCGAGATCCTTACCTGTGGCACCTGCCTCGACCACTATGGCATTAAAGACCAGCTTGCGGTGGGCGAGGTCACCAACATGTACGTGATTGTGGAGAAGATGGAGCAGGCCGTGCGCGTCGTGCGCCCGTAGCGAATTGGTTGGAGTTGCCATGAGGGAGAAGCGCCCGGCGCTTGTCATCACGTTTCCCACCACGGCGGCCGCCATGGGTTGCGAGTCCCTGTGCATCGAGCGTGGCCTTCCCGGACGAACGATTCCCGTGCCCGGGGAGGTCGCTGCCGGCTGCGGTCTGGCGTGGAAAGCCCTGCCTGCCGATGAGGAACTGCTACGCGCCGAGCTTGCCGCGGCGGGCGTTCCCACCGAGGGCTATACCGTGATTGATATGTGGGAGGTCGTGCGATGATCTACCTGGATAACGCGGCGACGACCATGCACAAGCCGCAGACGGTCATCGATGCCGTGACGCAGGCGATGTGCTCGCTCGGCAATGCCGGGCGCGGCGCCACGTCGGGTGCCCTCGATGCCGCTCGTACAATTCACGGTTGCCGTGCCAAGCTTGCGCGCCTCTTGGGTTGCCCGAGGGCGGACCATGTGTGCTTTACGCCCAATTCCACGGCGGCGCTTAATACGGCGATTAACGGCGTGGTGCGTCCCGGCGACCGCGTGGTTACGACGGTGCTTGAGCACAACTCTGTGCTGCGCCCGCTCAATCGTCTGGTGGCAGAGCGGGGCGTGACCGTTGAGCATGCGGGCTGCGACGTGGACGGCATGCTCGACTACGACGAGCTCGAGCAGCTGGTTACGCCGGGCACGCGTGCCGTGGTGGTGACGCACGCCTCCAATGTGACCGGCAACGCGGTCGACGTTGCACGCGTAGCCGCCATGGCCCATGCGGCCGGTGCGCTCGTGATCGTCGATGCCTCGCAGTCTGCCGGCACGGCGCATATCGATATGCAGGCCATGGGGCTCGACGTGGTGTGCTTTACCGGCCACAAGGGGCTTATGGGCCCGCAGGGCACCGGTGGCCTGGCCGTGGCGGAGGACGTCGACGTGGCGCCCTGGGCCATGGGCGGCACGGGTGTGCACAGCTTCGATACGTTGCAGCCCATGGAGTGGCCCACGCGCCTTGAGGCGGGCACGCTCAACGGCCACGGCATAGCGGGCCTTTCCGCAGGCCTTGATTTTATCGAGGCACAGGGTGGAGTTGAAGCGATTGCGACTCACGAACGCGCCCTGGCCGATCGCTTTCTCGCCGGTGTTCGTGAGATTCCGGAAATCAAACTCTACGGTGCCTTCGACCAGTCAGCACGCTCGGCGATCGTTTCGCTCAACGTGGGCAATATCGATTCGGCCGAGATTTCGGACGCGCTCATGCAGGGGTGGGGGATTGCGACGCGCCCCGGTGCCCATTGTGCCCCGCTCATGCACTGTGCGCTGGGAACCAAGCGCCAGGGCGTGGTTCGGTTCTCGTTTGGTTACTTCAACACGGCCGAAGAAGTCGACACGGCTATCGATGCTCTGCGCAATTTAGTCTGCTAAAGCTGCTGGACCGTTTATACTTGCGGGACGGGTATTTTGCCCGTCCCGTTTTTGTTTCGACCCGAAAGGTGTGCCTATGGCTTCATCCGCCCCGCGCGGTCTGCGTTCCGACCATGTCGTTACCGTCGGCATTGCGCTGTTCTCGATGCTCTTTGGCGCCGGTAACCTCATTATTCCGCCGCTGCTGGCGCTGCAGGCAGGTTCCGCCACGCCGGTCGCCATGTTCGGCTTTCTGATTGCCGCCATCGGCCTGCCCGTCATGGGCTTTATCGCCGTGGCGCTTGCCGGAACGGCGCGCGAGCTTGCTGGCCGCGTGCACCCCAAGTTTGGCGAGTTCTTTGTCGCGGCGGTGTATCTGGCCATTGGCCCGTGCCTGGCCATTCCGCGTACGAGTTCCACGGCCTTCGAGATGCTGGTGCCGCTGTTGCCCGAGGGCGTCTCGCTCGGCACGGCGCGCCTGGTGTTTGCCGTCGGCTTCTTCGTCGTCGCGTTTGCGCTCACGCTGCGCCCGGGCGTCATCACACGCGTGCTCGGCCGCATTACGGGCCCTGCGCTCATTGCGCTCATCGTGCTGGTCGTGGGTGCCGCCGTGGTCTCGCCGTTGGGTCCCGCTGCCGCGCCGCAGGCTCCCTATGATGCCGGAGCTGCGGTCCAGGGCTTTCTGACCGGCTACCAGACCATGGACCTGCTTGCGTCGCTTGCTTTTGGCATCATCATCGCCGAGACCATCCACGAGCTGGGCGTTACCGACGATAAGCGCGTGGCCTTCGAGATCTCGCGCTCCGGTGTGATCGCCGGTGTGCTCATGGCCGTCATCTACTGCGGCCTGGCGCTTGCCGGTATGCAGCTCGGCACCGTGATGCCCGATGCCACCAACGGCGCTGCCATCCTCGCCCGTTCGGCCTCCATGCACTTTGGTCTTGCCGGCACGGTCGTGGTCTTTGCGATCTTTTTCCTCGCCTGCATGAACGTGTGCATCGGCCTCATCAGCTGCTGCTCGCGTTACTTCTGCGAGACGTATGTGGTCGAAGGGGGAGCGGAGGCGTCCGAGGAGGCCATGCGCCGTCCCTTTGCGGTTCTCGCCTTTGTGTTCGCGGCGTTTTCGTGCGTGCTTTCCAACGTGGGTCTCGACATGATCCTTATGTTCTCGGTGCCCATGCTCAACGCTTTGTACCCCGTTGCCATTGTGCTGGTGCTTATGGGCTTGGTGCACGGCTTTTGCGACGCTCATCCGCAGGTGTGGGTCTGGGTCGGCGGCGTCGTTGCTGTGCAGAGTGTGATCACCTCGGTCCGCGATGCGTTCTTTGCGGGCACGTGGCTGCCGTTTGATGCGCTACCCCTGGCAGACATCGGTGCCGCGTGGGCGCCGGTCGCCGTAGTTGCCTTTGTGATCGGTCTGCTCCACAGCAAGTTTGTTGCACATTCGAGGAGCTAAGACATCAATGCTTGCACAGGCGGGGAGTCTCCCCTATAATTTCCTTCGCTTTGGGACACGCAAGGTTTAGACCTTAGCTGCTCAACACCTTCGGGACGTGGCGCAGTTTGGTAGCGCGCCTGCTTTGGGAGCAGGATGTCGCAGGTTCAAATCCTGTCGTCCCGACCATATCTTGCGGGCGTAGTTCAATGGTAGAACCCCAGCCTTCCAAGCTGATGACGCGGGTTCGATTCCCGTCGCCCGCTCCATTAGAATTGTTTTAACGGCTTTGGTTTCCTTTGGGGATCAGAGCTGTTTTCGTTTACGCGCCGGGCGACGGGAATCGAACCCGCCAGGGTGCGGAGCTGAGAAAATGCGTGAGCATTTTCCAGCGCAGCACGCAAGGGCCGAAGGCCCGCAGCGAAACAAGGATTTGCGAAGCAAATCCTTGGACTTCCCGTCGCCCGCTCCATAAGATAGACGAATGGCTCTGCTTCCTTTTGGGACCAGAGCCATTTTCATATACATGCCGGGACCCCACATCCCCTCCTAAGTTGCGGTGAAATACGGACTGTCTTTTGGCTTTTGCGAGCCCATTGAAGTCCGGGGTAGTTAATTTGGGACGGGGCTTTTTGACTACTCTAGCGATCGGCTGGGAAATGTGGTCAAAAAAGCCCTGCCCCAAAATGACTGGTCTGGTGTTGAGCCACGAAAGCGGTCCATCTACTACGTTTGGCCCGCAGGGGTCGACCATAGCGGCATTTTCGGAAAATCGGCAAGCCGTCTACCAGCGGTTTTGATTTTTCGGATCTCGGTATGGTCGAGGGCAATCGGTTAAACGTAGTAGATGGGCCCATTTCGTGGCGAACAGTAGGATTCGCGGTCCAAGGCTGCCAGTTTCGGATGACCAACCTGGAAGTTGCGGTGACTTAATTTCTGAAAAGCGCGAATAAGCCTAATCTAGGAACTATTTCACCGCAACTTAGGAGGGGATGGGGTTAGCTGCGGGGGCGGTGGCGGAGCTTGTCGATGGTGGAGTCGATGCTTCGGCTGCGGTTTGGCGCTTGCGGCGGTAATCGATCATGCCTTGGATGATGGGCTTGCCAAAGCTCATGACATCATCGTTGTAGATGGCGGTTCGGGCTGCGAGGAGGCAGTCGGTAAAGTCCATATGGGTCTTGCCAAAGAGTTTGACGGCAAGGGCGACAACGGTGGGCTCGTCGACTATGACGTCATCGAGCAGCCTTTTCATGGCCGCAGCAATCTCAACGCGTGGAACCTTATAGACGTCGCGCAGCGTGACCACGACGCGCGTGATGATCTCGGGGTAGACGCGAGCGGTGCGCGTGGCGATGACCTTGGCGGCGCGCGGCGACAGGACCTCGTCGTCGTCGAGCAGATAGCGCAGGATGACGGTCTCGTCGATGATGGTGCTACTCATGGATATCTACTTCCTCGGGACCCAAAATCGAATCGTCGCTTTCTGTAGCAAGGTATTCAATCCAGGCATTGCGCTCCTTGGAGCGGCGATTGGGGTTCCCATATGCTTTGAGCGATCCATAGGCGGCGGTGCCGTCCTTTGAGCGCACGGCGACCGGCTGAAAGGGGAGCTTGCGCATCAAAATGCTCTGCGCGACAAATAGACGGACAGCCTCGGCGAGCGATGTGCCCATGGCGTCGTAGAGACGCTCGGCATGCTGCTTGTCTTCCTCGCGAATGCGCACCTGCAGGATGGCTCGTTTTTGAGTCGATGACATCACTGGCCTCCCTTAATGAGCGTGCAATATGAATAGTCAAATACAGCTTCGGCTAGTAATTGCCAATCTTATAACAATTACTTTATTGCACTCGAGTAATTGAGTGTGAACATTATTACAAACGTACTACATCCTTCAGAAGCGAGCGTGAAATCTTTCTTGGGCGTACGCGTGTAATACACTCACCTTTATAGCTTCTAGAGAATAATTCCAACCTGCCAAAACCCCTGCAATACACCCGTATTGCAGGGCCTATGCTCAAGTTTATCCCCTGCAACTGCGTATATTCAACCTGTATACCGTTGGAGATATTCTACCGAGTGCCTGTTTCGCCGCATGCATTCGATACGCCGATGCCGGACCACGGGCGGTCCGGGGCAACGTCGGCAGGGTCTCTCCGGCATGGGATTCAGGAGGGAGTGAACAACATGGGCAATAAACGAGTCGTAGCCGATTCCTCGCGCTGCATTGGGTGTCAAACCTGCATGGCGGCGTGCATCGAGGCGCACGACATCCCCGGCAACATCGCCGCGCCGCGCCTGCGCGTGACGCGTACGTACGAGATCTCCGCACCGGTGGCTTGCCATCACTGCGAGGATGCCCCTTGCGCCAAGGCCTGCCCCACGGGTGCCTTGTTCTTTGATCCAAAGAACCATCGCATCGGCGTCAACGAGGACAACTGCATCGGCTGCAAGAGCTGCGTCATGGCCTGCCCCTTTGGCGCCGTGAGCGTGGCGACCACGCAGGTCCCCGTCTTGATGGGCGACGTGCGCGTGGGTTCGCAGACCAAGAGCTTCGTGCTCAAGTGCGACCTGTGCGTGGACCGTCCCGGCGGCCCGGCGTGCGCCGAGGCGTGCCCGACCAAGGGCCTCACCCTGGTAGACGAGGAGCGCCTGGCGGAGCTGACTGCCGAGCGTGCCCGCGCCACCATCGAAAACGAGGCGTAGGCGGGCGGCCATACAGGCCCAACGATTGTCAAATACGTACCGATTAATCGGTAGCAGAGAAAGGAAGGAGGGTGTCATGGAGAAGCACAAAGTGATCTGCCCGTATTGCGGCGCCGGTTGCCAGTTTAACCTCCTGGTCCAAAACGGCCAGGTCGTGGGTACCGAACCGCTCAACGGCATCACCAATCAGGGCGAGCTGTGCCTTAAGGGCATGAGCGGCTACGACTTCATCAACGACACCAAGATCTTGACTCCTCGCGTACTGCACCCGATGATCCGCCGCACCAAGGGCGCGGATCTTGAGCGCGTAAGCTGGGACGAGGCACTGGATTTCACCGCATCTAAGATGCAGGCCATAATTGACGAATATGGTCCTAACGCTGTCATGACCACCGGCTCTTCGCGAGGCGGCGGCAATGAGGCGAACTACGTCATGCAGAAGTTTACGCGTGCGTGCATCGGCACCCACAGCGTGGACAACTGCGCCCGTACTTGACACGGCCCTACTGTCCTCGGTCTGATGGACACGGTTGGTTCAGGTTGCATGTCATGCTCCATCCCCGGTATGGAGGATGCGGGCTGCATTTTCCTCTTCGGCTATAACCCTGCCGATTCGCACCCCATCGTCGCAAGGCGTATCGTGCGAGCCAAAGAAAAGGGTTGCAAGATCATCGTCGCCGACCCGCGCCATATCGAAACCGCGCGTATCGCCGATCTCTACCTTCCGATCAAGAACGGTTGCAATGTTGCGTTCCTCAACGCCTTTGCCAACTGTCTGGTCAATGATGGCCTCTACGACAAGGAATTCGTCGCCGAGCACACGAACGGCTTTGACGAGTGGTGGGAGACCATCAAGAACTACACTCCCGAATCCGTACAGGACATCACGGGTGTCGATCCCGCGCTGATCCACCAAGCTGCCGAGATGTACGCCACGGCGAAGCCTTCTGCCATCATTGGCTGGGGCATGGGCGTATGCCAGCAGAAGCAGAACCTGAAGACGGTGCACACCATCGCCTCCATCGCCTGCGTTGCCGGCCAGATCGGCAAACCCAATTCCGGCCTCGCGCCCGTGCGCGGTCAGAACAACGTCCAGGGCTCCTGCGATATGGGCATGCTGCCCAACCTGTACCCTGGCTACCAGAAAGTCACCGATCCCGCCGCTCGCGCCAAGTTTGCCAAGGCTTGGGGCGTGCCCGAGGAAAAGCTTCCGCTCGAGGAGGGCTACAAGCTCACCGACCTGGGCCACCTGGTCGACGAGGGCAAGGTGCACTGCTTCTACAACTACGGTGAGGACCCGGTCCAGACCGAGCCCGATTCGGCCGGTATGCGCAAGACGCTCTCCGAGCTGGATCTGTTCATCTGCCAGGACATCTTTATGACGCAGACGACCATGCTCGCCGACGTCATCCTGCCCGCTACCTCTTGGGGCGAGCACGAGGGTGTCTTTACCGCATCCGACCGTAGCTTCCAGCACTTTGACGCGGCCGTTCCGCCCAAGGGCGAGTGCCGCCACGACTGGGAGATCTTCGCGGACCTGTCTACGCGCATGGGCTACCCCATGCACTACGACAACACCGAGCAGATCTGGAACGAGTGCATTAGCCTGTGCCCCAACTTTGTGGGCGCGACCTACGAGAAGATGGCTCCCGAGGGCGGTTACGCCCAGTGGCCGGTCAAGAGCACCGATGTGAACGACCACGGCACGGCCGACATGTTCGCTGGTGGCAAGTTTACCACCAAGGACGGCCGCGCCAACCTGATGGCGCACGACTGGGAGGCACCCTCCGAGCTTCCCGACGATGAGTACCCGCTCATCCTGTGCACCGTCCGCGAGGTCGGCCACTACAGCTGCCGTTCGATGACCGGCAACTGCAAGACGCTGGCGCTGCTCGCCGACGAGCCCGGTTTTGTCCGCATGAATCCCGCGGACGCCCAGGCACGCGGTATCAAGAACGGCGACATCGTCTCGATTCACAGCCGCCGCGGCCAGGTATACAGCCGCGCCGACGTGAGCGACCGTATCAACAAGGGCACGGTCTATATGACCTACCAGTGGTGGATCGGCAAGTGCAACGAGCTGACCATGCACAAGGTCGACCCGGTCTCGCACACGCCCGAGGACAAGTTCTCCGCCTGCCAGGTCGACGCCATTGCCGACCAGGTTTGGGCAGAGGGCGAGGTGGAGCGTCAATACACCGAGCTCAAACAGGCTCTGGTCGACGCCGCCGCTCCCCAGGACGTTGAGCCCGGCGCCGCCAAGTTCGACGACGAGACGCACGTGAATCAAATCGTGTAGTCCCGTTCTCGTTGGCTTTTTGGGCCGGGCGTCCCGTACGTTCGGGAGCCCGGCCCGTTATTTTGAAAGGAAGTGGGGATGAACCGCTTCATCGACATCAACCCGGAGAGGTGCATCGGCTGCGGAACATGCCAGTCCGCCTGTGCCGACGCCCACCGGATGCAGGGTCTTCAGGATACGCCGCGCCTGGCGCTCGTGAAGACCGGCGGTATTTCGGCCGCCCTTGCCTGCCACCATTGCGAGGGTGCCCCCTGCGCTGAGGTTTGCCCGGTGAATGCCATCGAGCACGATGGCGATCGCATCCACGTCAAGGAGCAGGAGTGCATCGGGTGCAGGCTGTGCGCCATCGCATGCCCCTTCGGAGCCATCCATCCCGATGGCACGTCTATCGCCGGTGTCGCAGGCATGTGCGATCCGACGCCTTCGTATCCTAAGTCCCTGAGCAGCCTACTTACGTGGGCTCCCGGCCAGTACACCTGCGCTGTCAAGTGCGACCTGTGCGCCTTCGATCCGGACGGCCCGCATTGTGTGGCGGCGTGCCCCACCAAGGCGCTGACCGTCATGGGTGGCGCGGCCGATCGCGAGCTCGACGAGGCCAAGCGCCTGCGCTCGATCGAAAACGGTCCGGTCGTCGACGTTACCGCTGTGGCCCAGGGCCTGTCCGAGAAAGCAGAAGGGAGCGTAAACAATGGATAGCATGACGCTGTTTATCGCATCGCTTGCCGTCTCGTGCATCGGTGCGCTCGCCTCGGTTCTGCTGATCAAGGCCGATAACGCCGCCAAGACCGCCGGCTGCCTTATCGGCGCCGTCGCGGCCGTGCTGTCGTTCATCGCGGGCCTCGAGGCCGTGCTTGGCGACGTTTCGTCCCTCAACACGGTCTTCTTCTTCCCGTTCGCCCGTCTCGAGCTCTTGCTTAACGGCCTTGCGGGCCTGATCGTGGTCCTCATCTCGATCCTCGCCTTTGCGGGCTTCATCTACGGTCTGTCCTACTTCGACGAGTACCCGGGCAAGGTCGGGCGCGCCGGCTTCTTCATGAACACCTTCGTCGCCTCGATGATGCTCGTCATCACCGCCGACAACGTGTTCTGGTTCCTGGTCGCCTTTGAGCTCATGTCCCTCACGAGCTACTTCCTTGTCGTCATTGAGGAAAACAAGAACTCCATCAAGGGCGGTTGGCTCTACTTCGTCATCGCGCACGTGGGCTTCGTCCTCATCATGGCGAGCTTCCTGCTCATGACCAACGGCGTGGGCGGTTCCTTCAGCTTCAGTGATTTCCGTACGCATGACTTTGGACCCGCCATCTCCTCCGTGTGCTTCGTCCTCGCGTTCTTCGGATTTGGCGCAAAGGCCGGTATCATCCCGCTGCACTCTTGGCTGCCCCAGGCGCACCCCGAGGCGCCGTCCAACGTGTCCGCCCTTATGTCCGGCGGCATGATCAAGATCGGCATCCTGGGAATCCTCAAGGTCGGTCTCGACCTGCTCGCGGGTTCGGGCGTCCAGCTCTGGTGGGGCCTCATGGTCCTGGTCTTTGGATCCATCTCCTCGGTCCTGGGCGTCGTCTACGCCCTCCACGAGCACGACATCAAGCGCCTGCTGGCCTATCACTCCGTCGAGAACATTGGCATCATCTTGCTCGGTGTCGGCGCGTCCATGACGGCGCACGCCCTGGGCAACGACGTCATCGCGACGATCGCGCTCATGGCCGCCCTCTACCACACGCTCAACCACGCCATGTTCAAGGGCGAGCTGTTCCTCGGCGCGGGCTCCCTGCTCTATGCCACGGGTACGCGCAACATGGAGAAGATGGGCGGTCTGTTCCGCCGCATGCCGGTCACGGCCGTCTGCTTCCTCATCGGCGCTCTTGCCATCTCGGCCATCCCGCCGCTCAACGGCTTCGTTTCCGAGTGGTTCACCTACCAGTCCCTGTTCAACATCTCGACGCTCTCCGACCCGGTCGTCATGGTGTTCGCCGTCGCCTCCGCGGCCGCGCTCGCCATCACCGGTGCCCTGGCCGTTACGTGCTTCGTGAAGGCCTACGGCGTCTCGTTCGCGAGCAGCCCGCGTTCCCAGGAGGCTGCGAACGCCAAGGAGTCCCCGGCTCCGATGTTGTTCTCGCAGATGCTCCTCGCGGCCATCTGCGTGGTGCTGGGAATCGGCTCTCCCGTCATCGCCCCGGTTCTGGGCGACGTCGCCCAGAGCGTGCTTGCCGGCTCCGCCGTCACGGCCACCTCGGGCGTGTCTCTGGTGAACGAGATTTCCGGTGCCGCCACCTCCACCCCCGCGATCGCCATCGCGCTCGTGGTCCTCACCGGCCTCGCGTTCGTGTTGAGGTTCTGCCTCGGCACCAAGGCCCCCGCTAAGAAGACCGACCCTTGGGCGTGCGGCTACGAGCCCAACGAGCACATGCCCGTCGTCGCCACGAGCTTCGCGTCCGACGTCGAGCTCTTCATGGGCCCGCTCTACACCCTGCGCGAGGTATGCACCAAGATCTGCTGGTCCATCGCGCACGTGTTCCAGAAGCTCACCGGTGTCGCCCAGGGCGTCGAGCCCCTGCCCGACCGTTTCCTGGTCGATGCACCGAGCGAGGGTGCCGACAAGCTGGCCGGCCTTGCCTCCAAGATCGAGGGCGGCAACTACTCCGTATACATCTGCTACATCGTCGCGGCGCTCGTGGTTTTCCTCGTGCTCGCCGTGGTCATGGTCTAGAGAGGGGAGAGGATATTATGAACATCGTTCTTGCGATGGCGCAGGGCCTCGTGGTCATGCTGGTCGCGCCCTTCTTCTCCGGCCTCGCCCGTGTGATTCGCGCGAAGATGCACAATCGCCGCGGTCCGTCCATCCTTCAGGATTACCGGGACCTCGCGAAGCTCATGGCGCGTCCCGAGTCCGTGAGTTCCGACTCGAGCTTCGTGCTGCGCATCATGCCGCCGCTGTTCCTCGCGGTGTCGTTCATGCTCGCCATGGGTCTGCCCATGTTCACGCTCGAGAGCCCCATGCCCGTCTTTGGTGACGCCATCACCATCATGTACGCGCTCGCGCTGTCCCGCTTCTTCTTCGCACTGTCCGGCGTGGATTCCTCCAACGCCTACGCGGGCTTCGGCGGTATCCGCGAGCTGCTCATGAGCGTGCTCATCGAGCCGTCCATGCTCATCGCGCTGTTCACCGTCGCCATCGTGTGCGGCTCCACGGACATTGCGACCATGGGCCAGCACATCGTTACGGGCAACGTCTCGAGCGTCGTCGCCGTTATCCTCGCCGGCGTCGCCTTCGCGGCCGCCTGTTACATGGAGCTCGGCAAGCTTCCGTTCGATCAGGCCGAAGCCGAGCAGGAGCTCCAGGAGGGCCCGCTCGCCGAGCTCTCCGGCCCGTCCCTGGCCATGATGAAGCTCGCCATGGGCATGAAGCAGGTCGTGGTCGTCGCTTGGTTCACCTCCATCTTCATCCCCTGGGGAGAGCCCGCGACCATCGGCGTCACCGCTCTCGTGGGCGCCGTCGTCTTCCTCGTCAAGTGCCTGGTCGATTTCGTCGTCTGCGGCGTGCTCGAGAACTCCGTTTCCCGTTCGCGCTTCAAGGTGCTCGGTAACCAGACCTGGGCCGTCGTCGGCATCGCGGTCCTCGCGTTCGTCTTCGTCGTCGTAGGCGTGTAGGGAGAAGGGAGAAACTATGTCAATCGAATCGAGCTTGTCCCTCTTTGCCATGGTGGCAATCGCCGTCCCCATGCTGGGCTCCCTGCTCATCGTCATGCTGCCGCGTCCCTACGCTAAATGGATCTGCGCCTTTGCCGGCGGCATCGCCACGGTCGCTTCCGTTGGCTTGGCCGCGACGTTTGCCGGAAACGGCATGAACGCGGTCGATGTAACCTGGGCGAGTATGGGTCAGACCTTGGTCATGGGCTTCATATTCGACCGGATGAGCACGCTGCTCGCACCCGCGTTCGTCGCTATCGGTCTGCTCGTCGTCATCTATTCGTTCCCGTATATGAGCGATAAGAACAAGGAGCATCCCGACGCGCCCCGTCGTCGCTTCTACGTGTACTTCTCCACGTTCATCGGCGCCATGGCCGGTCTCGCCTACAGCTCCACCATCGTCGGCCAGCTCGTTTTCTTCGAGATCACCGGCGTGTGCTCCTGGGGCCTCATCAGCTACTACATGACGCCCACGGCCAAGAAGGCCGGTATGAAGGCACTCATCATCACCCACATCGGCGCTCTGGGACTCTACATCGGCGCGGCCTTCCTGTTCGCCGGAACCGGCACGTTCGCGCTGAGCGCGATCTCCCAGCTCGATTCCGGTATGAAGACCGTCGTGCTGCTGCTCATCCTGTTCGCCGCTTGGGCCAAGTCCGCCCAGTTCCCGCTCTACATGTGGCTGCCCTCCGCAATGGAGGCCCCCACGCCCGTTTCCGCCTACCTCCATGGCGCGTCTATGGTTAAGGTCGGCGTGTGCGTGTTCGCCCGCGCTCTTGCGAGCGCCGGCGATATCCCCGAGATCGTCGGTTGGGTCGCCATCATCGACGCCGTCGTGACCATGCTCTTCGGCTTCCTCATGTATCTGCCCCAGAAGGATATGAAGCGCCTGCTCGCCTTCTCGACGATCGCGCAGCTCGCCTACGTGTTCTTCGGCCTGGGCCTCTCCGTGTTCGGAAGCCAAATGGCGTTCAACGGCGCCGTCGAGCACATCTTCAACCACGCGTTCACCAAGACCCTGTTCTTCCTCATCGCCGGCTCCCTCAGCTTCACGCTGGGAACCCGTATGTTGCCCAAGATCCAGGGCCTCATGAAGAAGTACCCGGTCACGGGCGTGGGTTTCGCGGTCGCCGCGACCGCAATCGCCGGCGTGCCCCCCATGAGCACGTTCTTCTCCAAGTTCCAGATTATTTCCGGTGGCTTCGCGGTTGGTGCTTCCAACACGGTCATCTTCGTCCTCGTGTGCGTCATGGTCGTCGAGACCGTCGCCACCTTCGCATGGTTCCTGCGTTGGATGGGTAAGGTCCTGCCCGGTGAGCCGAGCGAGACCGTGGCCGCCGGCCAGCCCCTTCCGCGCGCCATGGCGTTCGTGTTCGTCGTCCTCATGATCATGGTCGTCGCCGCCGGTCCTCTGTCCTCTAGTTGGATGGGTTAGGAGGTAGGACATGGGTTATTCGTTAGTCAATATCCTGGGCGGTCTTCTGATCGTGACCTCCACCATGGTGGTCGTCTCGAAGACCATCCCGTCCGCCATCAAGTGGTACGCGATCCAGTCGGTTGTCCTGGTGGGCGTGCTGCTCACCCTGGGCCTCACCACCGGTGCCACCGAGCTTCTCATGTGGGCCGCGTCGGCCTTCGTCACCAAGGTGATCCTCGTTCCGTTCATTCTCAACCGTGCCTACAAAAAGATGGGTTCGCCTGCCGATAGCACGCTGACCTCCTCCGTCAAGCCGGCCTGGACCATCATCCTCACCGGTCTGGAGGTGGCCATCTGCTTCGCGGTGGTCACGCGCCTGAGCCTGCCCACCGCTGAGGTGGCTACTCCGGCCCTCGCCATCAGCTTCGCGCACTTCTTCGTCGGCCTCACGTGCATCATCTCCCAGCGCAACATCCTCAAGCAAATCTTCGGGTACTGCCTTATGGAGAACGGTAGCCACGTGACGCTCGCCCTGCTCGCGCCCACGGCCCCCGAGATCATCGAGATCGGCATCGCCACCGACGCCATTTTCGCCGTCATCATCATGTCCGCCGTCGTCGTGAGGATCTGGAACGACACCAAGTCGCTCGACTCCCACGACCTGACCGAATTGAAGGGGTAGGCCATGGATGTTTCAATGCTGACGGTCGCCCTGCTCGCTTGTCCCCTCGTGTTCTCCCTGATTATGGCTGCGCTCCCCAAGACGACGTCCTACAGCGTCTTTGCGGGGCTCAACACCATCTCCGTCGCGGCGACCCTCGTCCTTTCGGTCGTCACCGCGGGAACCATGCTCTCGAGCGGGCAGAATATCGACGCTTTGGGCCTGTGGCTCCATCTCGATTCGCTCTCGTCGATCTTCGTCCTTCTGGTAGGCATCATCGGGTTCATCACCGGCGTGTACTCCATCTCCTATATCAAGATCGATATCAAGGAGAAGACCATGCCGGCCGAGCGCACCAAGCAGTACTACGCGCTGTTTAGCCTGTTCGTTTTCACGATGCTGCTCGCCTGCCTGTCCAACAACATCATCCTCACCTGGGCGGCGGTCGAGGCCACCACGCTGTCGACCGTGTTCCTCGTGGGCATCTACAAGAACAAGCAGGCGCTCGAGGCGTCTTGGAAGTACGCGATGGTCTGCACCGCCGGCGTGGCCTTCGGCCTGTTCGGCACGCTGCTCATCTACGCGAACGCCGCCGATATCATGCCCAACGCGCATGAGGCAGCCTTCCTCACCTCCATTATGCCCTACGCCGACCAGTTCGACCCGATGCTCGTGCGCCTCGCGTTCGCGTTCATCGTCATCGGCTTCGGCACCAAGGCGGGCCTGTTCCCCATGCACACTTGGCTGCCCGACGCGCACTCCCAGGCTCCGAGCCCGGTCTCCGCGCTGCTCTCGGGCGTGCTGCTCAAGTGCGCCATGCTGGTGATCATCCGCTTCTACTCCCTGTCCATCATCACGGTGGGCGACACCTATCCGCGTACGCTCCTGCTCATCCTGGGCACGCTGTCCATCCTGGTGGCCGCCCTGTGCATCTTTAAGCAGGACGATATCAAGCGCCGCTTCGCGTACTCCTCCGTCGACAACGTCGGCGTGGTCGCGCTGTGCCTGGGTATCGGTGGTCCGCTCGGTATCGCCGCCTGCCTGCTGCACTGCATCTTCCACGGTTTCACGAAGGCGCTCGCCTTCTGCATGGCCGGTAACATCCAGCACATCTACCACACCCGCGACCTGAACAAGATCAAGGGCGTCGTCGAGATCGCTCCCGTCACGGCAGCGCTCACCATCATCGCCCTGCTCGCGCTCGCCGCCTTCCCGCCGTTCGCCCTGTTCATCTCCGAGTTCCTCACCTTCGTGGCCGGCATCCAGTCCGGTCCCATCTGGGTGGTCGTGCTCGTGGCCATTGGCCTCACCGGCGTGTACTTTGCCCTTACCGGCATCGCGCTCAAGTCCATCTTCGGCAAGGTGCCCGAGGGCATGAAGCGCCACGAGGTGCCCGCCCTTATGATCATCCCCGAGATCGCCCTCGCGATCGTGGTCATGTGGTTCGGTATCGCCACCCCGGTCGCCATCACGAGCGGCGTCGAGGATGCAACGTCCGTCGTTTTGAACCAGAGCGTCGAAGAGCTCCACGAGGCTCCTCTCTACCGCATGGTGTTCAGTTCCCAGACCAAGACAAGCGAGGTGAATTAGCACCATGGCAGAACCTGAAAAGAAGGACTACGCTCGTCGTTGCGAAAGCCACGTCGAGGCCCTGCGCGCCGCAGTGCCGGGCGCTATCGAGAAGGTCGAATGGCAGTGCGAGGACCAGCTGACGATCACCGTCAAGCTGGACCGTCTGCCCGAGGCCGTCCACTACCTGTACTACGAGCGCTACGGCTGGATTCCCGTGATTGTCGGCAACGACGAGCGCAGCCTATGCGGCCGTTACGCCGTGTACTACGTCATCTCCATGGAGGGCGAGGACCCCGGCTGGGTGACCGTCCGTGCCGAGGTCGACCCCGTCAAGATGACGTTCCCGAGCGTGACCCCGTTTGTCCCCGCCTGCGTGTGGGGCGAGCGCGAGCTGCGCGATATGTTCGGCCTGATTCCCGAGGGTCTGCCCGACCGCCGTCGCCTGGTGCTTCCCGACGATTGGCCCAGCGGGCTGTACCCGTTGCGCAAGGATTCGATGGATTACCGTTTCCGCCCCGCCCCCGCGAGCGACATGGAAAACTACGAATTCCTGGCCGACACCAAGGGCAAGGAGACCACGCTCGTCCCCATGGGACCGCTGCACATCACCTCCGACGAGCCCGGCCACTTCCGCCTGTTCGTGGAGGGCGAGACGATCGTCGACGCCGACTACCGCCTGTTCTACGTGCATCGCGGTATGGAGAAGGTCGCCGAGACGCGCCTGAACTATGACGCCGTGACGTTCCTTGCCGACCGTATCTGCGGTATTTGCGGCTGCGCCCACTCGGTGGCCTACGCCGAGGCTGTCGAGCGCGCCCAGGGCATTCACGTCCCGCCGCGCGCGCAGTACATCCGCGCCATCATGCTCGAGGTCGAGCGCCTGCACTCGCACCTGCTCAACATTGGCCTCGCATCGCACTACACCGGCTTCGATTCCGGCTTCCAGCAGTTCTTCCGCGTTCGCGAGAAGTCCATGGACCTGGCCGAGAAGCTCTCCGGTCATCGCAAGACCTACGGCCTCAACGTGATCGGCGGCGTGCGTCGCGACATTTTGGCCGAGCAGAAGCTCTCCACGCTCACGACCATCCACCAGCTGCGCTCCGAGGTTCAGGAGCTCGTCGACGTGCTGCTCTCCACGCCCAACTTTATCGAGCGTACGAGCGGCATCGGCATCCTGGACCGCAAGATCGCCCGCGACTTTTCGCCGGTCGGCCCGCTCATGCGTGGTTCGGGCTATGCCCGCGACGTGCGCTTCGACCATCCCTTCGACGGTTACCTCGATCCGGACGTCATGAAGATGCACGCCGCCACGGCCGACACCTGCGACGCCTTCGGCCGTACCGCCGTGCGTATCCAGGAGGTCTACGATTCGATCGACATGATCGAGACCATGCTCGAGAACTGCCCGTCGGGCCCCATCCTCACAACGGATTGGGAGTACACCCCGCACAAGTACGCCATCGGCGCCACCGAGGCGCCGCGCGGCGAGGACGTGCACTGGGCGATGCTCGGCAACAACCAGAAGTGCTACCGCTGGCGCGCCAAGGCCGCCACGTACAGCAACTGGCCGGTCCTGCGCTACATGTTCCGCGGCAACACCGTGGGCGACGCGGCGCTGATCGTCGGTTCGCTGGACCCGTGCTACTCCTGCACCGACCGCGTGACGGTGACCGACGTCGCCGCCAAGCGCGACCATGTGCTCGACAAGGAGCAGTTCGAAAACGTCTGGCGCGACAAGTCGCCACTTGCGGGCGAGGGCACCGTGGCCGCTCCGCTCGATGAGGAGGCGCTCTAATATGCTGAAGCTTTGGAAGGTTAACGCCAAGGCCGGCGACGCGACGGTCAAGTACCCGTTTGCGCCGTTCCCCACCAACAAGGACATGCGCGGCAAGCCCGAGCACGACTCAGAGCTCTGCATTGCCTGCGGCGCCTGTGGCGTGGCGTGCCCGGCCGATGCCATTCGCATGGACACCGACCTTTCGGCCGATACCATCACCTGGTCGATCGACTACGGCCGCTGCATCTTTTGCGGCCGCTGCGAGGAAGCCTGCCCCATGGAGGCCATCAAGCTCACCGAGGAGTTTGAGCTGGCCGTCATGAGCAAGGACGACCTCACCAGCAAGAGCGTCCACACGCTCGAGCACTGCTCGCGCTGCGGCAAGCCGTTCGCCCCGCACAAGGAGATCGACTACGCCAGGCGCCTGCTGCAAAAGGTCGGCGGCATGGAGGCCGAGCAGGCCGCTCGTACCGTTGGTATGTGCCAGGAGTGCAAGCGTGAGCTCGACGCCCTGCGCGCCGCGTCGGCCGTAAAGACCGGCAATGCCGCCGGCATGGTTGCCAACGAAACGCCTACGTCCGGTGAACCTTTGGGCCCCGGCATGGAGTATCTGGGCGGTCACGGTGTGAACCCGGAGTATATCGACCGCGAGCTCAACCCCGATGCGCCCGAGATCCCCGCAGGTCCCGCGCCGGTCGAGGGCATTATCATGGATCTAGACAAGAAGGAGGAGTAACCATGGCCGAACCCACGCTTTTGCCCGAGCGGCTTCAGTACCGCCCGACCAAGATCGAGCTCGACGAGAGCATCGAGAAGGCCAAGGCGACCCTTCTTAAGAAGATCAAGCGCTCGGTGTACGTCTACCGTGTCGACTGCGGCGGCTGCAACGGCTGCGAGATCGAGATCTTCGGTTCCATCACGCCCGTCTTCGACGTCGAGCGCTTTGGTATCAAGGTCGTGCCCTCGCCCCGTCACGCCGACGTGCTGCTGTACACCGGTGCCGTGACGCGTGCCATGCGCATGCCGGCCCTGCGCGCCTTTGAGGCCGCGCCCGATCCCAAGATCGTGGTGTCCTATGGCGCGTGCGGCTGCACCGGCGGCATCTTCTACGATAACTACTGCGTCTGGGGCGGCACGGACAAAATCTTGCCGGTCGATGTCTACATCCCTGGCTGCCCGCCCAGCCCCGCGCAGACCATCTACGGCTTTGCCATGGCGCTCGGTCTGCTGGACCAAAAGCTCCATGCCGAGACCACGGTGGAGGCCGCCGGCGAGCAGGCCGATATCCTGCACCCCGGCGTGCCGTACAAGCTGCGCGTTGCCATCGAGCGCGAGGCTCGCGCCATGAGCGGTTACCGTTACGGCCGCGACCTGGCCAACGAGTTTATGGACACGCTCGAGGGTGCGCCTAAGGGCGATATCCGCGGTGCCATGGCGCTGCTCATCGACAAGCAGGACGATCCTCGCCGCGTTGAGGTCTACTCGGCGCTGCAGGATCTGGTGCTGGCCGGAGGTCGCTAGATGGAGCTCACGGACCGCTCTGGTTACTTTGCGGGCCCCGGCATGCTCGGCGGCTCCTTTGACGATGCCTCGCGCGCAAGCGACGAGGCCGCCGAGGGCGTCGCCGACCCTTGTCTGGGCCATGCGCCCAACCAGGTGGTCTTTTACGAGCTCACGCGTAAGTTTGTAGAGACCGAGGAAGACGTTCCCCAGGAGGCCTGCGACGTGCTGTATTACACGCTCGCCGTGGGCCACCACACCGGCGTGCTCGACTGCTTTGAGCCGCGCCTGTCGGTGCCGGCGGATGTCTTCTATACGCTTATCGACGCGCTGCCGGAGGGGGAGGCCAAGACCAAGTTCGAGGCCATCCGCTCCTTTGGCGAGTGCCAGCTCGACAAGGCGGCGGTGCCGTCGCTGCTCGAGGCCTGCGACACGCTGCTCGACGAGCGCGGTTTTCGCGGGTCGGCCAAGGCCGGCATCTCGGTGTTCGACGACGACTTTGGCCTGCATGCCCAGCAGGTCGCGTTTCTGATGAAGTTCCGCGATCTGGTGGAGCGCGTGCGTGATGTGTCGGGCGTGTATCTGACGGGGAGGCTGCAGTAATGGGTTGCGTTGTGGATGGCCGCGTGAACGGTGCGCCCTTTGCGGGTATCGTGCTCACGGCGGGAAGCGTGCTGCGTGCCGACGATGCCGCCGGCCCCGTGCTCTCCAAAAAGATGGAGGACGCACCCATCGCCGGTTGGTACACCATCGACGGCGGCCGAACGCCCGAGGACGACATCATCGAGGTCAAGCGCGAGCGTCCGCCGCGTCTGGTCTTGGTCGATGCTGCCGACATGGCGCTGCCCGTCGGGTCCATTCGCTTGCTCGACAAGCGCGATGTGGCCCGCAAGTCGATGTTCACCACGCATTCGCTTCCTTTGTCGATTCTGATCGAGGAAATCGAGCAATCGTGTGATGATATCGTCTTCGTTGGGATTCAGCCGGGCGACACGGAGTTCTACAACCCCATGTCCCCGGAAGTCTTTGACGCCGTCGACGCCGTGTACGACGCCGTAGCCGCCAACGACTTTTCCCACTTTGTCCGCTTGGGGCAAGAGCAGTAGGAGCACTTGTTCCATTTTGTTAGGAAAGAAGTGATTGACATGGCAGATTACAAGGTTGAGTATCCCGCTCCCGATTGCCTGGCGCCCGCCGCGATCGAGGCCAAGACCGAGGCCGCCGGCGTGACCAAGGCCAACCTGCCGGTCGCTAAGGCCTTTCTGTTGGCAATGTTCGCCGGTGCGTTCATTGCCTTCGGCGGCCTGTTCTTTACGGTGTTTTTGAGCGACAGCACGCTGGGCTGGGGTGCCCAGCGCGTCGTGGGCGGTCTGTGCTTTTGCCTGGGCCTGGTGCTGGTACTGGTGTGCGGCGCCGAGCTGTTTACCGGCAATTCGCTTATGGTCTGTGCGCTCAAGAGCAAAAAGATCACCCTGGCTCAGATGCTCAAGGCCTGGGTCGTCGTGTGGGTCGGCAATTTTGTCGGTGCCCTGTTCATCGTCTTTTTGGTGTACATGGCCGGCATCTATAAGCTCAACGGCGAGGCGGTCGCCAACTCCATGGTGAGCGTCGCCGCCGGCAAGGTGACGATCGACTGGGTGACGATCTTCTTCCGCGGCATCCTGTGCAACATTTTTGTGTGCCTGGCCGTGTGGATCGGTACCGCCGGCAAGACCGTGGTCGATAAGGTCGTGGGCATTCTGCTGCCCATTGCCGCGTTTGTGGCCTGCGGTTTTGAGCACTGCGTTGCCAACATGTACTTTTTGCCCATGGGTGCCGTGATGCATGCATGCGGCTACGGTGCCGACGTCGCCGGCGCCGATGCACTCAACGCCGCGGGCATTGCGTTTAACCTGTCCGCCGCCACGCTGGGCAACATCGTGGGCGGCGCGGTTCTGATCGCGCTCGGCTACTGGTTTATCTACGCCAAGAAGTCCGAGGCGTAAGGTACCGTCTGTTTGACGTTGGGCCTCCCGCGGGGCGTTGCCGTGCGGGAGGCTTTTTTGGCCTGGGGCTCGTTGCCGGGCTGTTGGCCTGTTCTGTTTGGCTGGTGAAAGGGGTAATCGAGATGGCATCTGCTGTGAAGCGTGACGGTCGCGCCGTGGTGACCACATGCGGGGGATGCTATGCCGATTGCGCCTTTGCGGCACGCGTTGAGGACGGTCGTGTGGTGGCCGAGTTGCCGGTGCCGGGGCATCCATGCGCGGCGCGTGCCCTGTGCGCCCGCGGGCGGCATCGCCTGTCCATGCCGTTTGATGAGCGCGATCGGATTTTGCATCCCATGCGCCGACGAGCTGATGGCTCGGGGTTTGATGCGATTTCCTGGGATGAGGCGTTTGCCCAGATTGCCGAGTGTCTTTTGGGGATTGTTGACGAGCGCGGGCCCCGTGCGCTGGGCATGACGCTCGGCGTGCCCTCGTTCGACCGCTACTGGGGCTATCGTCTTATGCACGCGCTGGGTTCGCCCAACGTGTACGGTGCCGACGGTGCCTGCGAGGTAAGCCGACTTACCGGCTGGGAGCACAGCCTGGGCTACAGTCCCGCCTCCGACCTGGCGCATACCGATTGCATTATGTACCTGGGGCGTTCCATTGTCGATTCGTCGACGATGGGGGCCGTTGACGCGCTCAACGATGCCCGTCGCCGTGGGGCGAAGATTATCGTGGTTGACCCCCGGCGCAGCGGCTCGGCTGCACTTGCCGACCGCTGGTTGCGCGTGCGCCCGGGCTGCGACTTGGCGCTGCTGTTGGGTATTGCGCATGTCTTGATTGCCGAGGACCTGTATGACCACGAGTTCGTGACCCGCTATACCACGGGTTTTGACGAGCTGGCGCAGGCGGCCCGTGCTTGGACGCCCGAGTGGGCCGAGTCGATGTGCGACGTGCCGGCCGCAGAGATCGCCGCCACGGCGCGCGATCTAGCTGCGGCCGCGCCTGCTGCCGTGGTGGACGCCGGCTTTCATGGCGGCATTGGCATCGCGTATGCCAATAGCACCCAGACCGCGCGCGCTATCTGCTTGGTCGATGTGCTGCTGGGCTGTATTGGACATGTGGGCGGCGCGCTCAATCCACCCACACCGCTTGCGCTGGGCGACCTTGATCCCGCACGCTTTGCGACGCCGCCGGTGTCGCGCATGTCCAAGCTGGGATCCGAGCGCTATCCACTGGTCGATCCGGTGCGCGGCCTGTGTACGACCATCGGTCAGTCGATTCTTGCCGGCGATTTGCGTGGGCTCATCGTCTATGCCAGTAACCCCGGTGCGGGCTATGGTAATGCACAAGCTTGGTTGGGTATTTTGCAGCAGCTCGACTTGCTCGTGACGATTGATATTCGCTGGTCCGAGACGGCGCGTGCTTCTGACTTCGTGCTGCCCGACGTGACGTATCTGGAAGCCGACCGCGGCGTGGGCACGGTCGTGGGCGCCAACGATTCGCGGGTGTTCTACCGCAACGCCGCGCTGCCTGTGCAGCATGACGACACACGTCCCGGTCGGGAGATTTTTGCCGGTCTGGCGCAGGCGTGTGGCGCGGGCGAGTACTTCCAGTTTACGTCTGACGATCTGGCGGCTGCCCAGGTGGCGCCTTTTGGGATCAATCTGGACGAGCTCAAGGAGCGCGGCTGGGCCGACACAGGTGTTGCGTTGCCGTCGCGTACGGGCGAGCCGGCGATTCCCTTGGATGGCGGCAAAATTGTGCTGGCAAGTGACGTATGGGAGCGTGCCGGCCTGGGGCGTGTACCCAACTGGATCGCTCCCATGGTGGAGCCTGGTCCGGGGATGTTTCGCCTCATTAGCGGCAACCGCCCCTTTGAGTCGCATACCTCGCGAAGGCTTGCAGCTCAAGGTGCCGCCGAGGCTGGGTCGGACCTGGATGCCGTGCAGATGAATGCCGATGCTGCTGCGCACATGGGCATCGCCGACGGCGAGATCGTCGAACTCGTGAGCGATATGGGCCGCGACCGCGTGCGCGTGGAGACGACGCCGTATCTGCATCCGGCGTGCATCTTCACCTCGGCCGCCCCCGGTGGGCGTTCGTTTGGTGCCGATGCCGGTGGCGCTCAAGCTTTGGGCGTGGGCCCGCTCGACCATACACCGTTGCGTTGGGACCCGTTGACGGGTGCCGCGCTCACCCAGGAAAACGCCGTTCGCGTGGAAAAGATCGTCGCGTGCGGGGATAATGACGAGTAATTGACTCAGCTGATGTATTCGACTGATCCACGTTTCTTTTGAAAGGCTGCACATGAGCGATAGCCAGAACATGTCCGATGAGGTGCGCGCCCGCCTGCGTGCCATTCCTTCCGTCAACGAGCTGCTTGCCGAGTGGCCGGTAGTGAAGGCGGCGGGGGAGACCTGCGACGCGGTGGTCCATGCTGCCGTGACGGCCGAGCTCGACGAGGAGCGCGCCGCGATTCGTGCCGGTGCCGCCCCGCGTTCCAAGCGCGAGCTGGCCTCGGCCATCGAGTGGCGTGCGCATCGCTCCGCGCTGCCGAGCCTGCGTCCCGCCGTCAACGCCACGGGTGTGGTTATCCATACCAACTTGGGCCGCGCCCCGCTTGCGGAGTCGGCGGCAAAGGCCGTGGCCGAGGTCGCGCGCGGCTACAGCACGCTCGAGTACAGCGTGGACACCTGCTCGCGTGGGTCGCGCAAGGAGCATGCCGCGCAACTGATCCGCTCGCTCACCGGTGCCGAGGACGCGCTGGTCGTCAACAACAATGCCGCCGCGGTGCTGCTGGTGCTTGCCACCCATGCCGCGGGCAAAGAGGTCATCGTGAGCCGCGGCGAGCTTGTCGAGATCGGCGGCAGCTTCCGCATCCCCGATGTCATGGAGGCCTCGGGTGCCAAGCTCGTTGAGGTCGGGGCCACCAACCGCACGCACCTGTCGGACTACGAGCGCGCCATCACGCCCGATACGGCGATGATCCTCAAGGTCCATCCTTCTAACTATCGCATTGAGGGTTTCCACGAGGAGGTGGGCTCTCGGGAGCTTGCGGCGCTTGCTCACAAGCATGGCATGCTGTTCTACGAGGACCAGGGTTCGGGCGCGCTGCTGCCCGACGACATCTTGGTGCGCGGCGGCGAGGAGCCCACACCGGTTTCGGTCGCGGCGGGGCTCGATCTGGTGTCTTGCTCGGGCGATAAGCTGCTCGGAGCCGCACAGGCGGGCATTATCATGGGCCGTCGCGATCTGGTCCAGGCCTGTGGGTCGCATCCGCTTATGCGCGCCCTGCGCCCGGGCAAGTTGGCGCTCACGGCGCTCGAGGCCACGCTGCGCATCTACATGGACGGCGCCGATGTTGCCCATCGCGATATTCCGGTGCTCAGCATGCTTACGCTGCCGCAGGCTCATTTGGAGCGACGTGCCCGTAAGCTGCGTGATCGTATGGTCGCCGGGCTCGATAAGGCTGGTTGCCCGTGTGCCGTTGAGTTGGAGATTGTCGAGGAATCGTCGACCCCCGGTGGCGGCTCGCTGCCTACCGTGGAGCTGCCCACGATGTGCGTTGCCGTGCGTCTTGTTGACGAGCGCCTGACGGTCGATGCGCTCAAGCGCTCTCTTGTCCAGGACTTCGACACGCCGGTCGTCACGCGAACCTCGCACGATCGCATTTTGTTTGACGTCCGTACGCTCGTGGGCGATCGCGATATCGAGACGGCGGCATCGACGCTCGTCGCGTGCGTTGAGAAGGCGATTGTTCGATGAGTGAGGTTCAGGCGCTGGTGGAGTGTCCCGTTATCGTTGGCACGGCGGGCCACGTCGACCACGGTAAGTCGGCGCTCATCGAGGCGCTGACGGGTAAAAACCCCGACCGTCTGGAGGTTGAACGCCGTCGCGGTATGACCGTGGAGCTTGGCTTTGGCGAGCTGGCGCTCCCGAGTGGCAAGATCGTCGGCCTGGTCGACGTGCCGGGCCACGCGCATTACCTGCGCGCTATGGTGCAGGGCGCCACGGGTATCGACGTGGCCGTGCTGGTGGTTTCGGCCGTCGAGGGCGTGATGCCGCAGACCCGCGAGCACGTGCGTGTGCTGGAGCTGCTGGGCGTTACGCATATGGTGGTCGCGCTGACGATGTGCGACCTGGCCGATAACGAAATGATTGAGCTGGCCGAGCTCGACGTGGACGATTTTCTTTCGGATACCGTGTTTGCCGACGCGTCGATCGTGCCCGTGTCGTCCAAGACCGGCGCGGGGATCGATGACCTGCTTGCTGCACTCGACGAGCAGGTTGCCGCTTGCTGGGATGCCTGCCGTGCCCGTGCCGAGACCACCGATGCCGCGCCGCGGCTGCCCATCGACCGCTGCTTTACGATCAAGGGCGCCGGTACCGTGGTGACGGGAACGCTGCACGATGCGCCGGTTGCGGTGGGCGACGAGCTGATGGCGTTACCGTCGCGTACGGTCTGTCGTGTACGCGGGATTCAGGTGCATGGCGATACGCCGCGGGCGTTGCCCGGCCAGCGTGTGGCGCTCAACTTGGTGGGCGATGCTGTCGCCGCGCTCGATCGCGGTGAGATGCTCGGCGTGCCGGGCCGCTTTGGCCAGTCGATGCGCTTTATGATGACGTTTACGTATTTGGGCCGCGAGGGCGCCAAGCCGCGCGTGCTCGAGTCGGGCGCGCGTGTGCACGTGATGGCGGGTACGGCCGAGGTTGTCGGCCGCATCATGCTTTTGGAGGGCGAGGCCCCCATGGCGGTGGGAGAGACGCGAGTGGTGCAGGTACGCTTGGAGGAACCGCTTCCGCTGCGCGCCGGCGACCATGCCGTGGTGCTGTCCTATTCGCCGGTCATGCTTATTGGTGGAGGGCGCGTGCTGTTGTCGCGATGCCGCCGTTCGCGCGAACTTACTGAGGGGGAACGCGTGCTGTACGCGGCGCTCGAGTCCGGCGATATCGCGGGCGGTGTGGGCGCTTGGCTGGCGTTGCGGACGCTGCCGGTTAAGGCGATTGATGTTGCCGAGGCTTTGGATCTTGGTGTCGGCGAGGTCGATGCCGCACTGCGCGGGTTGGTGGCGCAGGGCTCCGTTCGCAAGCTTGCCGTGGGTGATGCGGGCCTCTTGGCGGACGCCGTGGTGCTCGACGGCGCGATGGATGCCCTGGCGGCGACCCTGTCAGCCATGCACGCGGCGGCTCCCAAGGAGACAGGCTTTACGCCCGGCGCCGTTGCCCATGCTGCGTGGCCTGCCGCTGATGAAGGCGTTGCCGCGGCCCTGATTTACGAGGGCTGCTCGCGCGGCGTGTGTGCCTCCGAGGGCGCCGAGGTGTTCGACCCGCACTCCGCTGCCGCTGCGGCGCGTGTGGTACGCGAGGCCTGCGAACGTATCGTTGCCTTGCTGGACGAAGCCGGCCTCGATGCACCGACGTTGCCCGATATGGGCGAGCGGTTGCAGCTCGATCGCGACACCATGACGCGTGCCCTGCGCGAGCTTTCGCTCAACCGCTCGATCGTTAAGGTCGAGCGCGACGTTGCCCTGTCCGCTGCCGCCGAGGCCCATGCGCGCGAGCTCGTCGCCGCCGCCATTGAGGCAGCCGGCGGCGCTGCCACCACGAGCGTGCTGCGCGAGGCCCTGGGCGTGTCGCGCAAACGGGCCATCAGCATCTTGGAACACCTGGATGCCGTGCGCTTTACAGTGCTCGACAAGGAGGCCGGCGGCCTGCGCTCCCTGCGCTAGATTGACTGCTCGGTTTGGTAAAATACCGCCGCACTTGGGAACGGATGGGCTCCGGTGGGCTCTGCGGTCCTCAAAACCGTTACGAGGCGTGCAAAACGTCTTGGATGTGTTCGATTCACATACGTTCCCGCCATACGCTACCAGCGCTTTTGTGCTCGCGGTCTTGCTGCGTGCCGCAAAGGCGCTGTTTTGTTTTTGCACGAGCTTTTCGTAGCGCCGCTATTTCGACGGCTGTATTTAGCTTCGTGCACTGGGTTTCGAGCATGCCGATGGGGGTGGTTTGCCGTATGACTACCGTAAGACGGGCCGATCTTTCTTGCGTCGTTCAAGCGGGCGGGCTGTCCTCGCGCATGGGCTGCGATAAGGCACGGATGTTGTTTTGCGGCGAGCCTTTGATCGAGCGCGTGCTGGGCCGCCTGGCTCAGGTTGCCGGCGAGCTGGTCGTGACGACGTCGCGTCCCAGCGAGCTTGCCTATCTTGAGGAGCGCGCGTTTGGCGGCTTGGTGCCGCATGTGGTGGCGGACCTTGAAGGGCCGGCGGGTGCCATGCGCGGCATCGCGAGCTCATTGGCCGCGGCCCGATTGCCGCTCGTGGCGATCGTCGCCTGCGATATGCCGTTTGTCTCGCCGGAACTCATCGGCACGCTTGCCGATCGTGTTGAGGCCGAGACACTCGACGTGTGCGTGCCGCGCGAGGAGCGGGGGATTGAGCCGCTTTGCGCCGTCTGGCGCCGTGACGCGTGTGCGCCGGTTGCCCAAGAGCTGCTCGCCTGCGACCGCCAGCGCATTCGCTGCCTGATCAATCGCGTTCAGGCTGGTTATATGGATGAGCCGCAGATCGTTCAGGCCACGGGCTCGACGCTCTGCTTCGAGAACGTCAATACGCCCGAGGAGTTTGCGGCGGCCGAGTTACTCGCCTAGACGATTGGAGTTGCCATGTCTCACGATATTTGCCCTGACACGGGAGAGCCTTGCACTTGCGATGGTTCCGAGCCTTGTACCTGCGGCTGTGGTGGCTGTGGGCATACGGCCGAGGAAGAGGCCGCGGCAGCTGCGTATCGCGATTCGCATCGGGCGACTTCGCTAAGCGATGCCCTCGACCACGAACGCAAGATCATCGTATCGTTCGACAGCACGTTCGATGTGATGGAATGCGAGCAGCTGTGCCTGGATGCCGGCGTGCCCGGGCGCATTATGCCTTTGCCCGGCTCCATTACCGCAGGCTGCGGTCTGTGCTGGGCCATGCCGTTCTCGGGCGATGCGCTCGCCGCCTTTCGCGCTGCCACCGAGGGCCGCATAACCCCCGCCGACTACCATCAGCTCGTCCTCTAACTACCACACCACAAAGGTGCTGTCCCCAATGTGGTGGTTTGGAACACGTGGACGAAACAGGTTTGAAACACGGGTTTTGCACGTCAGGCACTCAAAAACGCCTCTACCTGCATCGTAATCAAAACGAAACATCTGCTCGTCTGCTTATGCGAAACTTTCCCGCAACAGTGCGATATTATCCATACACGATAAAGTTCGCGGCGCACAGGGTGCCGCGACCGACACTTTTCGTTTCCCGTCATTGGAGGAAGCATGAGCTAC
>CAUFXK010000008.1 GCA_959596495.1 uncultured Collinsella sp.
CCGCCGTTCTAACGAACGGCGGTCGGCTTGACGCTGCGCGAGCCCCAGACGGGCGATCTGCCTTTCAATCGTCGGGCATGGGCAAAAGCCCTATGCCCTCCTCTTTCAAGGCACCTCGCCACGCCTGGGACTCGCTCGCTGTCCAACCGCTCTCTGCGCCGTTCTCCTGCTTGTTGCGTTTCTTACTTCTTCCCAAATTTGATCTTGATGGCACGCTTGAGTGCGTACTTGCCCAGGCTGGGGAGCTTTTGCTCGTATTTGACCATCGTTGAGCACTCGGGGCGGTCGCGATCCAGATGGATGGCGTCAAACGCGCACTTGGTGGTGCACAGGCCACAGCCGATGCACTTGTTGGGGTCGACGATCGAGGCGCCGCAGCCCAGGCAGCGGGCAGTCTCGGCGCGCACCTGCTCTTCGGTAAAGGTCTCGACGTACTCGCTAAACGGCGCGGCCTTCTCGCGCTCGCGGTCCACGTGGGCAACCTCGCGGCTCGCGTTGTCGTAGCTCTCAATCACGACATCGTCGCGGTCGAGCGCGGTGTAGCGGCGCTGGTTGCGGCCGATGGTGAGCGTGGACCCCGGCTGCACAAAGCGATGGATGGACACGGCGGCCTCGTGGCCGGCGGCGATGGCATCGATGGCAAAACTCGGACCGGTGTAGACGTCGCCGCCCACAAAGATGTCTGGCTCGGCGGTCTGGTAGGTCTGAGGATCGGCAAGGGCACCCTGACCGCGGCCAAGCTCCACCTTGGAGCCAGCCAGCAGGTCGCCCCACACAATGGACTGGCCGATGGACATGACCACGCGGTCGGCATCGACGCGGCGCAGGTCGTTCTCGTCGTACTCGGGCGCAAAACGGCCCTCGTCGTCAAAGACACGCGTGCAGCGCTTGAAGGTGATGCCGCGCACATAACCGGCCTCGTCCAGGTGAACCTCCTTGGGGCCCCAACCGCAGCTGATGTGCGCGCCGTCCTCGATGGCCTCGCGACGCTCCTCCTCGCTGGCGGGCATCTGGGCCTCGCTCTCCAGGCAGAACATCTCAACATGCTCAGAGCCCAGACGGCAGGCGTTGCGCGCGACATCGATAGCAACGTTGCCGCCGCCCACCACGATGGTGCGGCCGGGCAGCGCGTCAATCTTGCCGCTGTTGACCTCGCGCAAGAAGTCGACGGCCACGGTCACATCCTCGGCATCCTCGCCCGGAATACCGGCAAGGCGGCCGCCCTGGCAGCCGATGGCAACGTAGAAGGCCTTAAAGCCCTGCTCGCGCAGCTCATCGAGCGTCACGTCACGGCCGACCTCCACGCCATAGCGGAACTCGGCGCCCATCAGGCGGATAACCTCGACCTCGGCCTCGATAACATCCTTCTGCAGCTTAAAGCTGGGAATGCCATAGGTGAGCATGCCACCCGGGCGCTCGTTTTTCTCGAACACGACGGGCTTATAGCCCTTCTCGGCCAGATAAAAAGCGCAGGACAGACCAGCCGGACCGGCACCGATGATGGCAATCTTCTGGTCGAAGCCGCCAGCACGCGTCGGGGTCACCACGGGCGGGACATAGCGGGTCGCTGCGTCCAGATCGCGCTGGGCGATAAACTTCTTGACTTCGTCGATAGCCACGGCGGCGTCCACACGACCGCGGGTGCAGGCATCCTCACAGCGGCGATTGCACACACGGCCGCAGATAGCGGGCAGCGGGTTCTCGCGCTTAATGAGTGCTAGGGCCTCGTCATAGCGACCCTGCGCCGCGAGCTTCAGATAGCCCTGAACGGCAACGTGCGCGGGGCAGGCCGTCTTGCAGGGCGCGGTGCCGGACTCATGCGTCTCGATGCGGTTATCGTTGCGGTAGTTGGGCGACCACTTGGTGTGGTCCCACTTGGTAGCGTCGGGCAGCTCCTGGCGCGGATACTCGGGTACCCGTCCGCCGGCCTTTTTGCTGCAGAGCTTTTGGCCCAGCTTGGCGGCGCCGGCCGGGCACACCTCAACGCAGCGACCGCAGGCAACGCACTTGTCCTTCTCGACCTTGGCGACGTAGGCCGAGCGCGACAGGTTGGGCGTGTTGAACAGTTGCGAGGTGCGCAGGGCGTAGCACACGTTGACGTTGCAGTTGCAGATGGCGAAGATCTTGTTCTCGCCGTCGATATTGGTGATCTGGTGCACAAAGCCGTTGTCCTCGGCCTGGCGCAAGATGTCGTAAACCTCGTCGCGGGTCACGTAATGGCCACGATCGGTCTCAACCACGTAGTCGGCCATATCGCCCACGGCGATGCACCAATCGGCCGGGTCGTCGGCGCAGCCCTCACCCATCACGCGACGGCTCGCGCGGCAGCTGCAGGTGCTAGCGGCATATTTGCCATCGTATTTGTCGAGCCAATGCTCGATATGCTCGATCGGCACCGAGGTGCTCGCCGCGTCGATAGCCTTCTCGACCGGAATGACATGCATACCGATACCGGCGCCTCCGGGCGGCACCATCGGCGTGGCCTTGGACAGCGGGCCTTTGGATGCCTGCTCAAAGAACTTGGCATAGACCGGGTGCTCCTCGAGCTGGCTCACGCGCATGTTGAGAAACTCAGCGGAACCCGGCACCAGCATGGGCAGCACCCACTGCTTGGCGCGCTCGGGGTTTTCCCAGTTGTACTCAAGCAGACCCGTGTAGCTCATGTCGTCGAGCATCTTCTCGATATCGGCTTCGGGCATGCCGGTGAGCTTGACCATCTCGGGCAGCGTATAGGGACGGCGCATCTTCATCTTGCAGAGCACTTCGGCCTGCTCGTCGGTTGCGGCCTCGGCAAACGACCAGTACTCGTAGCCCAGCAGCTCGTCGCGATGCAGCAGACGGTTGGTGCAGTGCTCGCACAGCTTGACGATTGCCTCGCGCGGATGTTCCGGCAGCGGCGGCACAAACTCCGCGCCGATATCGGGCTCGGTGTAACTAATCCCCGGTCCGTTGAGAATCATGGTTGTCCCTTCTCTTGCCGCAGCCCGACGAGGCCGCAGCGCCCCTCTTTTTTTGCAGGCCGGGCATGCCCCCATGCCGTTCACCCGCCATTGTTGACATTGTGTCAAAAATAGTATTGACGAACCGTCAACAATATTCAAGACTGTTAGGCGAACGGTCAGGCAAAAGAGGATGAAAGGCGGCAGAACATGGGCAACACGTACGCAGATATCCCTGTGGCCGACGCCACTCTTGCGTCCGATAGCGCGGCAAAGCGCCTGACGGGCGACGAACGCCGTCGAGAGATTCTCGCCGCCGTGCGCGCCGTGAGCTCCGAGCTGGGCGTGTCGCATCTTTCGGTATCGGCCGTGACCAAGCGTGCCGGCTGTACGCGCTCGTTGTTCTACCACTACTTCGCCGATATGGACGCCGCCGTCACTGCCGTCATGGACGAGGCAATCGACGGTTTTATCTCCGAGCTCGAGCAGTGGAACGCCAGCCGCACGGTCGGCGACATCGAAGGCGCACTCGACACCGTCGCCCCGCTCTTTAAGCACCTGGTCGTGAGCGGCCACGAGCTGCCGAGCACGCTCACCTCGAGCAGCGGCGCGCTCTACGGCGGCTTTTTGCACAACGTGGTCCAGCGCGTGGCGCAGTATATCTGCGACACCACCGTGGTGGATTTTGTCGCCCATCATGAGCTACGCATCGACCATGTCTACGAGACGTTCTACACCCTCATCATGGGGTTGTTGATGTATATCCGCACGCACCCCGATGTGCCCGACGAGACGGTCAAGGAAATCATCGCCTCGACGCTCCACATCGAGGGCTATACCGCCAAGTATCCGGAGCGCAAGCCCCAGAACTGACGACATTTAGCCAAACTGCCCGCGATCAGAAGAGGGGCCGCGGGCGTGTGAAAGGAGAGCAGCATGCTGTTCGATGTTTGGGGTAGCGATGCCCTTATCCACTGGGCCGGCTGGGCCATGGTCTTTATTGGTCTGATCGTGCTCAACGAGGTCGGCCGCCGCACCAAGCTGGGCGCGGCAATCATCTTTGGCGTGGCTCCGCTGGCCATGACCATCTACTGCGTCGCCATCGCCATCGGCGTTTCGCAAGGTGCCGAGTGGGCACTCACCAACCCCACCCATGTGTACCAGAACAGCTGGTTCCACTACGCCAAGGTATACGCGGCGCTGGCCGGTTGCTGGGGCTTCATTGCCATTAAGTACCAGTGGGGCAAGATCGGCAAGGCGCATTGGTTCCGCGCATGGCCGTTTGTGATCGTCGCCATCAACATCATGATCGCCGTCGTGTCCGACTTTGAGAGCGCCTATCACTTCTTTGTCCTGGGCCAGTCCACTTGGGTCACCTCCGAAGGTGCTACGCAGCTGGCCGGCTGGAACAACGTGTTCAACGGCATCGCCGGTCTCATCAACATCTTCTGCATGACCGGTTGGTGGAGCGTCTACGCCTCCGAGGATCAGACCGACATGCTGTGGCCCGACATGACCTGGGTCTACATCATCGCCTACGATATCTGGAACTTCTGCTACACCTACAACTGCCTGCCCACCCACTCCTGGTTCTGCGGCTTTGCGCTGCTGCTGGCGCCCACCGTCGCCGCCTTTATCTGGAACAAGGGTGGATGGATCCAGAACCGCGCCTTTACGCTGGCCATTTGGTGCATGTTTGCCCAGGTGTTCCCGTATTTCCAGGAGGAGTCCATCTTTGTGACCCACTCCACGCTGGACCCCGGTGCCGCCACCGCAGTCTCGATCGCCGCACTGGTCGCCAACGTCGCCGCGATCATCTACATCGCCTACCGCGCCAAGAAGCTCGGCCGCAATCCCTACAAGCAGGATGTCTTTGAGGGCACCAGCGACTGGGAGAAGGCCACCGCTCGCCGCGCCAAGGTTGATTACGCGCACGCTGAGTAACGCGCCTGACGCAAACATCGCTTGAGTACGAAGCCGCATAACCGGCTCCGCGCAACTCAACGCATTGCAGGGCCCCCGGAATGTGATTCGTTCACGTTCCGGGGGCTTTTTGCTGCCGCGAGGATGCGGCTAAACGATGCACTCGGGTTAAATCGGATCTTATATTTCGCATGCGCTTTATATGGCTCCATTTTTGGGTACAGTGTTGTCCCGATATTGAGCTTGGGGGATATATGAAAGATGAGACGATGGGCCAAGAGGATGCGGCCCAAGATGCAGAAGCGTGTGCCGAGGCCCTGGAGAGCCTTGACCAGATTGCACTGGCCGAGATTGCGTTTGACGATTCGAGCGTTGATGTGCGAGATGAGCCGGAAATCGAAGCGCAGCCCGATGATCAGGATGCAAAAGACGATGGCGCCGCGCCCACCGAAGACGAGGCGGGGCACGAGGAATCCGAATGCGAGGCCGACGACCAGCCCGAATCCGACACGAGCGAGGAAACCATCTTGCTCGACAGCTTGCCCGCCGAAGATTCGCTGACCCGCGAGCTCCCTGGCTTAGGCTCTGCGCCTGCCGTAGACGAGACCATCGCCATGGGCGATATTCCCCTGCCGTCCGTTCCCTCGGCACGCGAGGCCGAGGTTCGCCATCGCAAGATGTCGCCCAGGCGACGCAACCTGATGGTGGCAGGCGTTGTTGCCATCGCGCTCGTCGCCGGCGGCGCGGGCTATGCGGCTTGGAACGGATACCAGCAAGAGCGGGCCGCCGTGGTTGCCGCAAACGCCCATACCATGATGTCGGTGCAAATTGGCGTACATGCCGCGGGGCTCGACTGCTCCACCGGCTCAAAGATCCCCGTGCAGGTGAGTGGCCAGGACTCCGACGGCTCTTCTGTGAGCGAAACGCTCTACGTTGACGAGCACGGTCGCGGCATTAAGCTGCTGCCCGGCGATTACACGCTCTCCATTGCTGGATCCCCCATCGCGGAAGACGGCACCATCTACACCGTCCCGACCACCAAGGCGCAGGTCACCATTAAGAGCGATGGGCAGGATCTGCGCGCTCAAGCCACCTTTAAGCTCAAGGTACCTTCGGCCGACACGGTGACTGACGACCAGATCGATGCCGCCGCCAAGTATGCCGAGGAAGGGGGCGCAAGCTCTGCCGCCGCGGCAAAGATACTCCAGCAGGCGGCAATTACGCGCCGCGATGCCGCCGCCAACGCCGTAAGCGCAAGCGAGGCTCAGTCCGCCCGCGATGCCGACGCTCGGCACAAGGCGACGAACCTGTATCAGCTCGATATTCCGGTTGAGTGGTATGGCAAGGTCGCAACCTGGCAAAACGGCAGCACGCTGTGCATTTATCTGGACAGCGACACCAACACACCGCTCGTGACGCTTGTCGCAGTGCGCGACGGCGAGACCTTTACCCCCGATGACGGCGATACGGTTTTGGGCACGGTCAGCCTGGGCAACGGCTACACCGTCTACGCCAGCGGCCCTGTCTATCCGTACGTGATTCCGCAAACCATCAACGGGCGCACGCAGAACCCCGTGTCGACCTACCCCATGGACACGGCGATTGAGCTTGTCGAGCTCACGACCGGCAACCGCTACACATACAGCCAGATCAAAAACGACCTGGTCGGTAAAGACGGCAAGGCAGACACCGCGACCAAACTCGAGACCGACTACCTCGCCCAGATTCTCCTGCCGAGCATCAAGGCCCAGGACTAGCCAGCCCGAAGACAGCCGCCCGACATCCACATCCCTAACGCAGTTGCGGTGGAATAGGGACGGTTTTTGCTGATCAAACTGCAAAACAGTCCCTATTTCACCGCAACTTATTGGCGGCCTTTTGGGTGGCACTCAGCGCCACGGGTCGGCTTCGAACATCGGCTCGCGCTCGGGGCGGCGATCGCTGTAGGGATCGTAGCCGTCGTCGTCCTCGTTCTCGGCGCGGATGTAGGGGTCGCGCGGCTTGGGCGCCGGTTTAGGCGCAGGCTTGGGTGCGGCGGGCACTGCCTCAGCCGCCGGTGCGTTCGTCTTGTTCTCGTCTTTCATCTGCATAGCTCCTTGCATCGCATCCGTTCAACATCATCGATTGTCGCACGAAAAAGGGCGGCGGACCCAATTGGATCCGCCGCCCTTGGCGTTTAGAGACGACTGGCAGGTTTTAAGGCATCTCCCAAAAATCTACTCGGCGTCGGGGACCTCGTAGGTGGCCGCCGGCGTATTGTCGCACACGACGGTAAAGCCGCCGTCCTTGTCGACATCGACCGTCACCTGATCGCCCTCGCGCACCGTGCCGTCGATGATAGCGGCGGCGATGGCATCCACGACCTCGCGCTGGACCAGACGCTTGAGCGGACGGGCGCCAAAGACCGGGTCCAGGCCGCCCACGGCGAGCATCTGCTTGGCCGCCGGGGTGATGGCAAGCGTCATGCGCTCCTTGGCCAGACGCGCGCGGACGTCGGCGAGCTGGATGTCGACGATCTTCTCGATCTGCGCCATGCCGAGCGGATGGAACACCACGATATCGTCGATACGGTTGAGGAACTCGGGGCGGAAGGTCTGAGCCATGGCCGCGTCGACCTGATGGCGCATCTCCTCCTCGTCCTTGCCCGAAAGCTCGGCGATAGCCTTGGAGCCCACGTTGCTCGTCATGATGATAATCGTGTTCTTGAAGGACACCTGGCGACCCTGACCGTCGGTCAGACGGCCGTCGTCAAGCACCTGCAGCAGCACGTTGAAGACATCTGGATGGGCCTTCTCCATCTCGTCAAGCAAGATCACGGAGTACGGACGACGGCGCACGGCTTCGGTGAGCTGTCCGCCCTCGTCGTAGCCCACGTATCCCGGAGGCGCACCGATCAGACGCTGGACGCTGAACTTCTCCATGTACTCGGACATGTCGATACGCACGAGCGCACGCTCGTCATCGAACAGGCACTCGGCAAGCGCCTTGGCGAGCTCGGTCTTACCCACGCCGGTAGGACCCAGGAAGAAGAAGCTTCCGATGGGCTTGTCCGGATCGGAGAGGCCCGCACGGCTGCGGCGCACAGCTGCGGCGACGGCGGAGACGGCCTCGTCCTGGCCGATGACGCGCTTATGCAGCTCGCCCTCCAGGCCCTTCAGCTTGTCGAGCTCGCCCTGCATCATCTTGGAGACGGGCACGCCGGTCCAGGCGCTCACGACCTCGGCGATCTCATCAGAGGTCACCTGTTCGTTGAGACCCTCGCCGTCCTGCTGCTTTTGCGCCTCGAGCGCAGCCTCGGAATCCTGAATCTGCTGCTGCAGACCAGGAATCACGGAGTAGCGCAGCTCGGACGCACGACCCAGATCGCCGTTGCGCGTCGCGCGCTCCTCTTCGCTCCTGGCCTCGTCGAGCTGTCCCTTGAGCTCTTGCACGTGGTCGATGGCGTTCTTTTGGTTGAGCCAGCCGGCCTTTTGCACGTTGAGCTTTTCCTGGACCTCGGCAATCTCTTGGCGCAGGGCCTCCAGACGCTCCTTGGAGGCGTCGTCGGTCTCCTTCATGAGCGCCTGCTCCTCGATCTGCAGCTGGGTGAGCTGACGCGTGGTGGCGTCGATCTCGACCGGCATGCTGTCGAGCTCCATGCGCAGGCGGCTTGCGGCCTCATCGACCAGGTCGATGGCCTTGTCGGGCAGGAAGCGGTCGGCGATGTAGCGATCGGAGAGGTCGGCGGCGGCCACGAGTGCACTATCGGTGATATGCACGCCGTGGAAGATCTCGTACTTCTCCTTGAGGCCACGCAGAATCGAGATGGTGTCCTCGACGGTAGGCTCGCTCACCATAACGGTCTGGAAACGACGGGCGAGCGCCGCGTCCTTCTCGATGTACTTGCGGTATTCGTCGAGCGTGGTCGCGCCGATCGCATGCAGGTCGCCACGGGCGAGCGCCGGCTTGAGGATGTTGCCGGCGTCCATGGAGCCCTCGGTGGCACCCGCGCCCACGATGGTGTGGAGCTCATCGATGAACAGGATGACCTTGCCCTCGGACTTCTGTACCTCCTTGAGCACGGCCTTCAAGCGGTCCTCGAACTCACCGCGGTACTTGGCGCCGGCGACCAGCGCGCTCATGTCGAGCTCGATGAGGTCGCGGTCGCGAAGCGTACTCGGCACGTCGCCGGCCACGATACGCTGGGCGATGCCCTCGACGATAGCTGTTTTACCGACGCCCGGCTCACCGATGAGCACGGGGTTGTTCTTGGTGCGGCGGGACAGGACCTGAATGGTACGACGGATCTCGTTGGTACGGCCGATGACCGGGTCGAGCTTACCGGCGCGGGCAAGATCGCAGATATTGCGTCCGTACTGCTCCAGCGCCTCAAACTGGGTCTTGTCCTCGGCAGACGTCACGCGGTCATCGCCGCGCAGTTCCTCGTAGACCTGCTCGATGCGCTCCTTGGTGACGCCGGCGTCGCGAAGAACGCGGCCGGCCTCGCCCTTGTCCTCGGCAAGCGCCATCAGCAGATGCTCGGTCACCACAAAGCTGTCGCCCATCTTGGTGGCCTTCTTCTCGGCCTTCTCGATGACGCGGACGAGCTCGTTGGACAGGCCCATCTGCTGGCCCTCGCCCGAAACCTTGGGCGCGTGGTCGATGGCATCCTGCGTGGAGCGTGCAAGCTGGGCCGGATCGGCACCGATGCGCTCGATGATCACGGAGATATTGCGCTCGCCGGCACCGAGCAGGGCAGACAGCAGGTGAATCGGCTCCACCGCGCCGGCCTGCGCATCGGCAGCCGTGCTCATGGCGGTCTGCAACGCCTCGCGCGACGTCATTGCTAGCTTATCGATTCTCATGGAATCACCTCTCTTGGGGTGGCCGCCCTACGGGGCGGCTTCACGTTGTTCGAGAAGTATTGTTGCCAGCTTTGTACGATCTTATACATAAATCTAAGTCTCTATATATAAGATTTTATGAGTGATTAAGAGATAGGGGGCAGGCACGCTCACCCGCTGCGGCCTCGTCCCCTCACTATCTCAATCTGTAACATCTATCGACCGTTTCCGGCTCCAGATGTTACAGATCGAGACGAATTATTCAGCGGCGCCCGTTTGTCTCAATCTGTAACATCTAATCGGCAAATTAGGGTCTAACTGTTACAGATCGAGACGAACAGAAAACACCCGGATCAAAAATCTAAATCTGTAACACCAGGCCCACTTTTAGCGGCCAAGATGTTACAGATCGAGACAGACCGAAAACCACCACAAAGAGGACAGGCACCTTTGTGGTGGTCGCGGTCTCTACTCCTTCGCCGAACCCGTACTTCCCGATTCGACGGTCCAGGGCATCTCATCCTCGAACAGCCATGTACGGGCAGACCCACTATCGCGTGCAGTCTGCGAGTCAGGCAAGCAGGTCTGTTTATAGGCATCTTGGATACACTGACCCATAAAATCGTTGAGCTCGGTCTGGTCGCCCTCCATGACATAGGCGACATCGCCGTCCATGATGTAGATGCCCGGACCCTCATTGCCCTCGTAGCCTGGATCGTACGAGACATCACATAACTTTGCGCCGTTTGCAGTGTCCAGTTCGATGGAAGAGTGGCATCCGCCAACCATGTCGTTCGCTTTTGCCCGATAGGACGCATATCCGTACCAACGCTTAAATGTTTTGCCCTTGAGTAGCTCGGACGCCCTATCGATCAGGCTTGTATCCGTGGTATAGCGCATGGCCCCAAGCTGAATACGCGGATAATTGCTAATACCCAGCACAGCCGGCTGCTCATCAAAATCAACGGTAATGGTCTCGGGCTTGTCGTCGCCGGTCAGAAGTTCGACAGATTGAGTCACAGGCTTGACCACCGGCTCCGTCACCGCAGCAGGTAGAAATGCCATACCGACAGCGCCCGCGCCAACCACAGCGATCGCAAGCGCCAAGACAATCAATCCAATACGGCCAGGACAGCTCACGGCAAAACACCTCACAATGCAAACCCGCGCCATTTGCACTAATGATACCGCCAGCTAACACTATTACCAAAAGAAGCCGCGCGCTCCTCACCACCACAAAGGGGACAGGCACCTTTGTGATGGTTCTCGGTTTCGACGGCCAGCTGTCACACGTTATGAGATTAAAATTGAATTGTTAGCTGAGATTATTCATTTGTCATCGAGCTTGCCTGCTCTTTGTCTCGAGGAGCGCATATGAAGCCGCCTCATTCCACCGGTCGCAACGTCATCGCCATTCTCGCCGTACCCATCGTGATGCTCTTCCTTATCGTCATCACGCCCTTTTCCCTTGGCATCGCCTCGCCCTTCGATTTACGCGGAATGGTCGACGCCGGCTCGCGTGCCACCTCGCTTTCCTTTATCTGTCGCGGCGTGTTTTACGAAGATGGAATTCCCACCGGAATTTGGCGGTCAAAGTTGCCACTGCTCGGTCAGATCGACGGACGGCCTCCTTATTTCTGCCTTGAACCTCAGGCGATGAATTATTTGATCGACGACCAGCCCCTCGATTCCATCACCCTCGCCTACGACTATGCTCCAAACACCGACGAGCGCCACATGAACCAAGTCCTCGACAAGCTACTTGGACAGTGCGGGCTCACCGACGAGGCCGGTCGAACCGTCAATAATGACCCGAAGCTGATGCAAACAGAACTCCGTCGCATCGGAGAAATCAGGGGACGAGGTAGGGCTGCCTACTGGCAGGCCTGGGCGATGCGCAACAAGAGCGAATTTGGACACAGCACCTATATGGTCACCGTCTACACCAGAGACGGAATCAAGGACAATGTTGACGATTTCGCGTCATCCAAACTCGGCATCCCCAAAACAACCAAACCCGCCAGCCCGGATGAAATCCTGTAGGAACGCTCATTAGAATGTCGTTCAACGAGCACGGCAACATCGAGCTCGCCCCCCACCGCCACAAAGGGGACAGGCACCTTTGTGGTGATCTTCGGCCCCGGCGTTCACCATCTCAATCTGTAACATCTAGCGGCCGTTTTTGGGTCCAGATGTTACAGATCGAGATGAATTGTTCAGCGGTGCCCGTTTATCTAAATCTGTAACAACTGCTCGGCAAATAAGGGTCTACCTGTTACAGAACGAGACAAACAAAAACCACCACAAAGGTGCCTGTCCCCTTTGTGGCGGTTTTCGACAAAAAGAAGCCGCCCCATTAACAGAGGCGGCATCAAGCAGGTCTATTTATTAGCGTCCCTCAAGACCCAACGAGAACGCAGAAATGTAGCCCGGGGCTTACCCTTTCCCGAACGCGACCCTCGCGAAGCGCGTGAGCGGGCGGGAAAGGGTAAGCCCCGGGCGGACAATTAAGTGCGTTACTCGGCAGCGGCCTTGAACTTGTTGTAGTTGATCAGGCAGCCGGCCTTGACGATGGCACGCTCCTCTGCCGTCATATCGGCAATGTAAAGCTCAATCTGCTCGACCGCGCCGTCGGCACGCACCACGTAGGCGGCGATGTCCTTTAGGTCGCCGTCGAGCGCGGCGCGGACACCCGGCACAAAGACGTAGTCGCCCACCTCAAAGTTGGGCTCGGCCTCCATCTGGAAGGGCACCATGCCCCAGTTCATCACGTTGGAGCGATAGCGCTTGGTGGCGTACTCGTGAACGATATTGGCCAGACCGCCGATTACGCGCTGGCAGCTCGCGGCCTGCTCACGAGCAGAACCGTCACCGGGCTTCTTGGCATAGAGCATGGAGCCGTACTCGGTCGCCTTGGCGTCGGCAGCGACACCCGCGCCGGCCAGTGCCTCAAACACGCCGGCAAGCTCGGCATCGAGCGCCGCCAGGTCGCCTGCTGGCTCGCCAGAAACGCGGCGCTTCTCCACGGCGTCGACCTCCTTGGAACGACCCACGTAGGCCGGGTCGCGACGGCTGAGCGTAAACTCGGCCAGACCCAACGGGTTGGAGCGGAAGGAGCTCGTCTCGCCCGAGGGAATGAGCTCGTCAGTCGTGGTGACCGGGTCCATGATTTTGGAGCACACCTTGAGCAGGATGTCATCGCCGAGGGGCTCCATCGCGGGCCACGGCTTGATGTTGGGACCCTCGACCAGCTCGTCGGCAGGCTCCGCCTTGCCAAAGCCCCAGTACACGCGCTTTTTGTACGGCGCGTCGTCAAAGGTGTACTCGCAGGCCTCGTCCCAAGTCTCCTCGGGCAGGTCGGTCGCCGGCGTCAGGACGCCGCCGTTGGCAGCCGTCGCCGCAATGGAGCGGGCATCCATCAGGGCCACGGCGCTCAGCTGGCCATTACCCGGCTTGGAACCCTCGCGGTTGGGGAAATTGCGCGTGGTGTGGCGGATGGACAGGCCGTTGTTGGCAGGCGTGTCACCGGCACCAAAGCACGGGCCGCAGAACGCCGTGCGCACGATCGCGCCGGCCTCCATAAGGTCGTAGATATAGCCGCGGCGTGTAAGCTCGAGCGCCACGGGCTGGCTTGTGGGATAGACCGACAGCGAGAACTCGCCGCAGCCGGTGTTAGCGCCCTTGAGCACGCGGGCAGCCTGGACCACGGAGTCGTAGTTGCCGCCCGAGCAGCCGGCAATAACGCCCTGCTGCACGTGCAGCTTGCCGTCGACGATCTTGTCGAGCAGGCTAAAGTGCGTCTTGCCTTCGCCGATCTTGGCAGCCTCGAGCTCCACCTCGTGCAGGATGTCCTCGAGATTCTCGTTGAGCTCGTCAATCTCGAAGCCGTTGGAAGGATGGAACGGCAGCGCGATCATGGGCTTGACGCTCGACAGATCGACCTCGACGCAGCCGTCGTAGTAGGCAACATCGGCGGGCTTGAGCTCGCGGTAGTCGTCGCCGCGGCCGTGCATGGTCAAAAACGCGTGTGTGTCCTCGTCGGTAGCCCAGATGCTCGACAGGCAGGTGGTCTCGGTGGTCATGACATCGACGCCGTTGCGGTAGTCAGTCGTCATACTCGCGATGCCGGGGCCCACAAACTCCATGACCTTGTTCTTAACGTAGCCCTTGGCAAAGACGGCGCGGATGATGGCGAGCGCCACATCGTGCGGGCCGACGCCGGGGCGCGGGGCGCCCGTGAGGTAGATGGCGACGACGCCGGGATAGGCAACGTCGTAGGTGTCGCGCAGCAGCTGCTTTGCCAGCTCGCCTCCGCCCTCGCCCACGGCCATGGTGCCCAGGGCGCCATAGCGGGTGTGCGAGTCGGAACCCAGGATCATCTTGCCGCAACCGGCGAAGTTCTCACGCATAAAGGAGTGGATGACGGCGATGTGCGGCGGAACGAAGATGCCGCCGTACTTCTTGGCCGCGGAAAGGCCAAAGACGTGGTCGTCCTCGTTGATGGTGCCGCCCACGGCGCACAGCGAGTTATGGCAGTTGGTGAGCACGTAAGGCAGCGGGAACTGCTCCATGCCCGAGGCACGCGCCGTCTGGATGATGCCGACAAAGGTGATGTCATGGCTCGCCATGGCATCGAAGCGAATCTTGAGCGCCTCGGGATCTCCGGACGTATTGTGTGCCTGGAGGATCGAATACGCGATAGTGCCACGCTTGGCATCCTCGGGCGTCTGCGTAATACCGCGCTCGGCGGCCTCGGCCGCAGGCACAACCTCGCTGCCGTCGCGCAGGTAGATGCCGTCCTCGTACAGCTTGACCATACTGTCTCCCACTCTGCCCAAAAGATTTGGGCGCATAGCATACATTCGTTCAATATCGTGCCATAGAACGGTTGCGAGTGGGTTACGAATCTGCACGTTCACTTTATCTCGGTAAAGTAAAGGACGAGCCCAGTGTGGGCCGGAAGATTTGGTGCAAGAGCGTCCCTTTCGACTAGTCATTTAAGAACGTCCCCAATGACTACCCATAACAACGCCGATGTTTTGGCGCGGACAGCGAAAGCCCACCAGAGCGAGCAAGGTGCCTTGAAACAAGGCGGCATTGATCTTCTGATCATGCCGCCGAAGTTGAAAGGCAGATTGCCGCTCTGGCGGGCTTGCAGCGTCGACCGGTCCGCCGTTCGTTAGAACGGCGGAACCAAAGGCGCAGCGTCGAGCCGTTACGCCGTTCGGCAGAACGGCGTAACCTACAGATCCCCGCCGGCGCCCAGCAGCTTGCGCATGACCTGTTCGGGGTTGACTGAGCCGTCGCGCGGGGCCAGGGCGGTAATCTTCTTCTGCATCTTGTACTCGTGCAGCTCGTCCTCGAGCTGGCGCACGCGGGCGCGGAGCTTCTCGTTTTCGCGCTCACGCTCCTCGGCACGCTCCTTCATATCGAGAATACGCACCACGCCGGCAAGGTTGATGCCCTCGTCGGTCAGCTGGTTAATGAGCTCCAGGCGCTCGATATCGGCACGCGAATACAGACGCGTGTTGCCGCCCGAGCGCTGGGGATTCACCAGGCCCTTGGACTCGTAGACGCGCAGAGTCTGCGGATGCATGCCGGTCAGCTCGGCCGCCACGCTGATCATGTACAGCGGTTTGTTCCTATTGTCCTCGGCCATGCTACCTGACCCCTTTCCGTCTCGTTATCGTCCATCATAAGCCCGCGGGCGTGGGCGTGTGCCACGACCGCCCTAGTACGTCGCCTTGTAACGGTTGACCTTCTCGCGGTAGTCGCGCGTGTCGGCCTCGCGCAGCTTGGTCATGGCATCGCGCTCGTCGTCGGACAGGTTCGTGGGGACCTGTACCTTGATCTCGACGAGCAGCGCGCCCGTACGGCCACGGTGCTTAACGTCGGGCGCGCCCATCTCCTTAAAGCGGAACTTCTTGCCTGTCTGGGTACCCGCGGGCACCTTCAGACGAACCGTCGCACCGCCGGGCGTCGGCACGTCCACCGTACAGCCGAGCGCCGCCTCGTAGACCGAGACCGGTACCTCCATGGTCACGTCGGCGCCCTTGCGCTTAAACAGCGGGTGCTCCTCCACGTGCGTGGTCACGACCAGGTCGCCGCGCTCGCCACCCGCAACGCCATACTCGCCGCGACGCTTGTAGCGCAGCTTGCCGCCGTCGACCGCGCCCGCAGGCACCGAGACCGTAATGGTCTGCTGCTCGCCTGTCGAGGGAATGCGATAGGTGACCTTGTGCGTCACGCCGCGGAACGCGTCCTCGGCCGAAACATCGACGGTCAGCGACAGGTCGCCGCCCTTGCGAGCACGGCTGCGGCCCGCGCCGGCACCGGCAGCGCCCGCAGCCCCGGCAAAGCCCGAGCCCCAATCGCTGCCCCAAGCGCCGTTGCCGCTAAAGATGCTGTCGAAGATATCGCCCCAGCCGCTGGCGCCCGCGCCGGCACCGTAGCCGCCGCCATACGCGCCGCCCGCGCCCGGCATGCCGCCAAACATGAGCATCTGGTCGTACTCTTTGCGCTTCTTCTCGTCCGAAAGCGTCTCGTAGGCCTCGCTGATCTCCTTAAACTTGGCCTCGTCGCCGCCGGCATCGGGGTGATATTTTTGCGCGAGCTTGCGAAACGCACTCTTAATCTCTTTGTCGGAGGCGCTCTTGGATACGCCCAGGATGTCATAGAAGGTTTTGCCTGCAGCCATCGTAGCTCCTCTCCTGTTATATCCGCCGCCCCTGCGGACGGCGGCTCATACTGTCATATGGCACTAGGCCAGAAAGGGCCCCGGGTGTTGCCCCGGGGCCCTTCTCAATTACTCCTCGGTGCTCTCGGCCGTATCGGCCGTAGCATCCTCGGGCGCCGCTTCGGGCTCCGGTGCGGGGCGCTTCTCGCCACCGTAGGTCACCGTCACCATCGCGGAGCGCAGGATACGATCCGCCATGCGGTAGCCCTTCTGGTACACATCGTTGACGGTCTCGTCATACTGCGATGCGTCCTCGACGCGACCCACAGCCTGGTGCTCGAGCGGATCGAACGCCTCGCCCTTGGGGTCGATGGGCTCAACGCCCTCGTGCGCAAACACGTCGAGCAGCTTGGCATGTACCGCGTCAACGCCATCGACGAACTGCTTAAAGTCGTCGGAAAGCTCCTGGCTGCGGGCATGGTCGATCGCGCGCTCGATATCGTCGATCACCGGCAACAGCGCGGTGACAAGCTTCTCGGTCGCGCGCTCGCGCTCGGCGATGCGCTCGTTGGCGGTGCGGCGACGGAAGTTCTCCCAGTCGGCCTGCAGACGAGCGGTTCGCTCGGTAGCGTCCTTCGCCTTGTCCTCGGCGGCCTTCTGGGCCTCTGCCGCAGCATCGAGCTCATTGCGCACGTCGGCAAGCTCCTTTTGGGCCTGCTCGAACTTGAGCTTAAAGTCGTTGTCGGCGGCTTCCTCACCGGCGCGGATAGCGGCTTCCACCATCTCGTCCTCGGTCATCGTCGCCTCCTTGTTGGAATCCTCTACCTGGTTCTCGGCAGCCTCGGCGGCCGGGGCCTCGTTGGCCTCGGTATCGTCTGCGGCCTCTACGGGAATCTTCACGTCCTTCTCCTCAGAGTCAACGGGGGCGGCGCCAGCGGCAGCCGCCTCCGTGCGAGCTTTACGGGCGGACATGATTACTTGTCCTCGTCGTCCACAACCTCGTAGTCGGCGTCGACAACGTCATCGTCGGCAGGCTGGGCACCGGCGGCACCGTCGGTCTGCTGCTGAGCGTCGGCGTAGACAACCTGGGCCAGCTCGTAGGCCACGGACTGCAGGGACTCGCCGGCGGCCTTGATGGCCTCGACGTCAGAGCCCTCGAGCGCCTTCTTGGCGTCGGCGATAGCGGCCTCGGCCTTGGACTTCACGTCAGCGGAAACCTTGTCGCCCAGCTCGTTGAGGGTCTGCTCGGTGGAGTAGCACAGGCTGTCGGTCTGGTTGCGGACCTCGACCTCTTCCTTCTGCTTCTTGTCCTCCTCGGCATGAGCCTCGGCGTCCTTGACCATACGATCGACTTCGTCGTCGGACAGAGCGGTGGAGCCGGAAATGGTAATCTGCTGCTCCTTGCCGGTGCCCTTGTCCTTAGCGGAGACCTTGACGATGCCGTTGGCGTCGATGTCGAAGGTGACCTCGATCTGCGGCACGCCGCGGCGGGCAGCCGGGATACCGGTCAGCTGGAACTTACCGAGCGACTTGTTGTCGCGGGCAAGCTCGCGCTCTCCCTGGAGCACGTTGATCTCGACGCTGGTCTGGTTGTCGGCAGCGGTGGAGTAGACCTCGGTCTTGGAGGTCGGGATCGTGGTGTTGCGGTCGATCATCTTGGTCATGATGCCGCCCATGGTCTCGACGCCCAGCGACAGCGGGGTAACGTCGAGCAGCAGGATGCCCTCGACGTCGCCGGTGAGCACGCCGCCCTGGACGGCAGCGCCGTCGGCAACGACCTCGTCGGGGTTCACGGACATGTTGGGCTGCTTGCCGGTCATGGTCTTGACGAGCTCCTGGACGGCGGGCATACGGGTGGAGCCGCCGACGAGGATGACCTCGGTCAGATCGGAGAGCTTAAGCTTGGCGTCGCGCAGGGCGTTGGTGACAGGCTGCTTGCAGCGCTCGAGCAGGTCACGGGTGATCTTCTCGAACTCGGCGCGGGTCAGCGTGTAGTTGAGGTGCAGCGGGCCGGACTGGTTCATGGTAATGAACGGCAGGTTGATGGTGGTCTGCTGGGCGGCGGAGAGCTCCTTCTTGGCGTTCTCGGCGGCCTCCTTCAGACGCTGCAGGGCCATGGGGTCCTGACGCAGGTCGACACCGTTCTCCTGCTGGAACTTATCGGCCATCCAGTCGATGACGCGCTGATCCCAGTCGTCGCCGCCCAGGTGGTTGTCGCCCGAGGTGGACAGAACCTCAAACACGCCGTCGGCGAGGTCGAGGATGGAGACATCGAAGGTACCGCCGCCCAGGTCGAAGACCAGGATGCGCTGGTCGGTGCCCTGCTTATCCAGGCCATAGGCCAAAGCAGCAGCGGTCGGCTCGTTCACGATACGCTTGACGTTGAGGCCGGCGATCTTACCGGCGTCCTTGGTGGCCTGACGCTGGGCGTCGTTGAAGTAGGCCGGGACGGTGATGACGGCGTCGGTGACGGTCTCGCCCAGATACTTCTCGGCGTCGGCCTTCATCTTTGCGAGCGTCATGGCGCTCACCTGCTCGGCGGTGTAGTCCTTGCCCTCGATGTCGACGACAGCACGGCCACCCTGGCCCTCCTTGACCTCATACGGCACGGTCTTGATCTCGGAGGTGCACTCGGAGTACTTGCGGCCCATGAAGCGCTTGATGGAGAACACGGTGTTCTTGGGGTTGGTGACAGCCTGGTTCTTAGCGGCCTTACCCACGACGCGGTCGCCGTCGGCACGGAAGCCCACGACGGACGGGGTGGTGCGGTCGCCCTCGGCGTTCACGATAATGGTCGGAGAACCGCCCTCGAGAACGGCCATTGCGGAGTTAGTAGTACCAAGGTCGATACCAAGAATCTTGCCCATTAGAAATTCCCTCTCTCTTGTGCGTTTGCACCGACTCGGCGGTCTGCCGCGCGGTGTTTCGGCTTGTCTTTCAGGATGTAGTGTATCCCCTTATGGGCCGGAATATACAAAATCTAAGTCAATTCATATAAGATTTCTTATTGCTGAGAGTTTAGGTTCACAAATGCGCAGGTAGACGCACTGATTGAGTTCTCGGCAAATCTATCGAGATCTATGTAGAGATGGCTGAGGTTTGGGCCCGAGGCCGCATGGGGTGGCTTGAGGCGACCCCGGGGGAAAGCGCGACCCGTTTCGAGCGTCGATTCCGGGACACGCTTTCCAAAAGCGCGCTCAATCGCTCAATATTTTAAGTCACCTTTAGCTAACATTTGCGCAGCTCAACGGCCCCACCTGCACGTTTTTTAGTAAACCTTGGCATACTCGGCGAACGGTATGAAGATGCCGGCCAGAGGGTATTGCAAACGGTCGCTCCCGTGGTATGTTTTTGCCCGAATCAAACCGGCGCGCATCGTCTGTAGCGTCGGTCAACAGAGAGGAAACTACCATGGCTCATCCCGTAATTGATGCCGACGAGTGCATCGCTTGTGGCGTTTGCGTCGACACCTGCCCCGCTGGCGTTCTGGAGCTCCAGGACGTCGCCACCGTCGCTGACGAGGACTCCTGCGTCGCCTGTGGCGCTTGCCAGGACGCTTGCCCCGCTGGCGCGATCACCGAGATCGTCGAGGAGTAACAACTCCCCCGCTTGCACACTCAAAAGTACACCGTGCACAAAAAGGAGGCCTCCGCATCGCCGCGGAGGCCTCCTTTTGTTTGTGAGGATAACTAATTTGGCACCGCCGCAGATTGCCGCTTAGGAGCGTTTGCAGCGTCGGCTAAGAGAGATCGTCCTCGTAGGGCATTAGATCTGCCAAGTAGCCTTTCTCTTTGAGCATGGCCTCGATCTCGTCGAGGGTTTGCTCGTCATCTGCCGCAATGCGATGGAAGTGATAGCCACTCGTCACCGTTAATAGCGGAAAGCTCTTGCCGCTCTCGATATCGTGCAGGTAGCGCTCAACATCGCGACGATTGCGAATGTCCAAGTCGGCCGTGATCTTACCGTACACGCGGTGATTGACGATCACGTTGAGCACGGCGCCACCGGCGTCGACGATGCTCGTGAGCTCATCGCCTGCCTGCTCCACGCTGTGGCGAACCTTGACCAAGCGCGTGGGCACGGCGGGGCTGCTGGGGGCCTCCTGCAGCACATAACCACGGTTGGTCGCCACGATATCGTGCCCATCGGCACGCAGCAGGGCAATATCCTGCACCACGACCTGACGGCTCACGCCCACCTCGCGGGCAAGCGCACTGCCCGAAACGGGCCCCGTGGCTCCCTCGAGCACGCCCATGATGGCACGGCGACGCTCGCGGGCGTCCATTATTTACCGTCCAGCAGACGCAGGTGCTTAAGCGAAAGGTCGAGAATCGGCGCAGAGTGCGTCAACGCCCCCGAGCTAATAAAGTCAACGCCCAGGTCGGCGAGCGCGCGGATATTGCTGGCGTCCACGTTGCCCGAGCACTCGGTCTTGGCGCGGCCGTCGATAAGCTCAATCGCGGCAGCCATGTCGTCGTGGGTCATGTTGTCGAACATGATGATGTCGGCGCCGGCTTCCACGGCCTCGCGCACCATATCCAGGTTCTCGCACTCAATCTCGACCGTCGTGGTAAACGACGCATGGGCGCGCGCCATCTCAATCGCGCGCGCCACGCCACCGGCGGCGTCGATGTGGTTGTCCTTGAGCATGACAGCCGTCGACAGGTTATAGCGGTGGTTGCTGCCACCGCCGATCTCGACCGCGGCCTTCTCGAAGACACGCATGCCCGGCGTGGTCTTGCGCGTGTCGACAAGCACGGTCTTGGTGCCCTCGAGCGCAGCCGCCATCCGATGCGTGTAAGTTGCGATGCCGCTCATGCGCTGCAGGTAGTTGAGCGCCACGCGCTCGCCCGAAAGCAGCACGCGCGCGTCGCCGCGCACCTGGCCCACGTGGTCGCCGGCGTGCACCTCGTCACCGTCGGCAGCATCAAACAGCACCGAGCTCTGCGAATCCAGCAGCTCAAAGGTGCGAGCGAACACGTCCAGACCGGCGATAATGCCGTCGGCCTTGGCGATGAGCTCAACGGTAGCGGGGCGCGCCGTGGGGCACACGCTCACCGTACTCACGTCCTCAAACGTGATGTCCTCGCGCAGAGCCTGCAAAATCAGGTCATCGACGACGAGCTTCATAGTAATGGGATTCATGGTCTACTCCTCCACGGCCTGCGTGCCGGCGGCACGGGCCAAATCATCGATTGCAAGGGCATCGGCGCTCAGGGCGCGGTGGCGCCCGTCAAGCGCGGGCTCACCGGCCTGCTCCACGGCTAGCGACTCGCCGGTGCGCATATACCACGCGGCGCGGCGGCCCCAAACCAGAGACTCGAGCAGGCTGTTAGAAGCCAGGCGGTTCTTGCCGTGCACGCCATTGCAGGCCGTCTCGCCGGCGGCGTAGAGTTCGGGCATCGAAGTGTGGCCGTCCTTGTCGACCCATACGCCGCCCATAAAGTAGTGCTGCGTGGGTGTGACGGGAATGGGCTCGTCCAAGATGTCGCGGCCGTCCTCCAGGCAGCGCGCGCGGATATTGGCAAAGTGCCCGGTCACCACGTCGCGCTCGACGGGAGCAAAGCTCAGCCACTCGTGCTCGGTGCCGTCCTGCTTCATCTGCTCGCGAATAGCGGCGGCGACAACGTCGCGCGGCTGCAGTTCGTCGGTAAAGCGCTCACCGGCGGCGTTGAGCAGAATCGCGCCCTCGCCGCGGCAGCTCTCGCTGATCAGGAAGGTGCGGCCCGGCTGCGGCGAAAACAGTCCCGTGGGATGAATCTGCACGTAGTCCAGGTGCTCCATCGTGATGCCGTGCTCCTGCGCGATGTAGCAGGCATCGCCTGTGAGCTGCGGGTAGTTGGTCGAATGGTCGTATACGCCGCCGATGCCGCCCGTCGCCCACAGCGTGTGGCGGGCATGAATCTTAAACGGCTCGCCAGCATGCACGCCCTCGGCGGCATTTGCCAGCTCGTCGGCGGGACGAACTGAGTTGCCCTCGTCCACGGAAACGGCGACGACACCGGTGCACACCGTGGCGCCATCGCGCTCGCCCGTCAGGATGTCGGTCATGGCCACGTGCTCCAAAATCTGCACGTTGTCCAGCTTGCGAACGGCCTGGAGCAGCTTGGTTGTGATCTCCTTGCCCGTAATATCGGCATGGAAGGCAATGCGCGGGCGGCTGTGCGCGCCCTCGCGGGTAAAGTCGAGGCTGCCGTCGGCCTTGCGCTCAAAGTCCACGCCCATGGCCAGCAGGTCGTTGATGACCGAGCGGCTTGAGCGGATCATGATGTCGACGCTCTCGCGGCGGTTCTCGTAATGGCCGGCGTGCATGGTGTCCTCAAAGAAGGCATCGTAGTCAGAACCCTCGGGTAGTACGCAGATGCCGCCCTGCGCGAGCATCGAGTCGCACTCGTCGACCGCGCCCTTGGAGAGCATGATCACGCGCGTGCTCGTCGGCAGATTGAGAGCCGCATACAGGCCTGCCACGCCGCAACCGGCAATGACGACGTCGCACTCCATATCGGGGTATTGTTTGGTTTCCACAGGAATCCTCTCCCTTGTAATGTGGCATAAGGGATGGTCCCTCATGTCACATTGGCTTAGCGCGCCGCGTACTCGAGCATGCGGTCGAGCGTGAGCTTGGCCTGATCGGCGGCCTCGTCCGACACGCCAATCTGCACCTCGCCCTCGCCCGTCTCCAGGCAGTGCACGAGCTTTTCGAGCGTGATGAGATCCATGTTGACACAGGTGGGCTGCACCGCAGGGAAGTAGAACTTCTTGCCGGTGCCCTGGCAGCGGCGCTCAAGTTCGTAGAGCACGCCGCGGACCGTCACGATGATGAACTCGCTCGCGTCCGACTCCTCGGCATATTTGATGATGCCGGCAGTGGAGCCGATGTAGTCGGCCTCGGCCAGGACGTCGGCCTTGCACTCGGGGTGCGCCAGCACGAGCGCGTCGGGATGCGCCTCCTGTGCATCGACAATCTGCTCGACGGTAATAATGTGATGACGCGGGCAGTAGCCATTGTTGAGGATGACGTGCTTTTGCGGCACCTGCTCGGCTACGAAGCGGCCCAGGTTTTGATCGGGGATGAACAGGACGTGTTGCTGCGGCAGCTCGGAGACGATCTTGACGGCGTTGGAGCTGGTAACGCACACGTCACTCCAGCTCTTGATCTCGACCGTCGAGTTGACGTAGCAGACCACGGCAAGGTCGTCGCCGTACTCGGTGCGCGCCGCGTCGACCGTCTCGCGCTTGACCATGTGAGCCATGGGGCAGTCCGCGCCCGGCTCGGGCAGCAGCACGGTCTTGGTGGGATTGAGCAGCTTGGCGCTCTCGCCCATAAACTCCACACCACACAGCACGATGGTCTGCTGCGGCAGGCTCTTGGCGAGCTTTGCCAGGTAGAAGCTGTCGCCGACGTAATCGGCAACGGCTTGGACCTCGGGCGCCACATAGTAGTGCGCCAGGATCACCGCGTCACGTTGAGTTTTTAGTTGCTGAATGGCCTCGACGAGCTCTGTGGGCACCAGTGCCGCGCGCTCCGTTGCCGTCGTTGCCGATGCTAGGCCGGCCGCGATATCGCGTGCAAGCTCCGACGCATCCATGTTCGCGCTCTGTGCCATCAAGGCCCCTCTCTTTTGGCGAATCTTGGAGCTTTAGTATGACACCTGGCTTTACAGCTGACAAGACAGCTGTAAAGCCAGGTGTAAAGTTGAAATAAAGATTCAATCATGCGGCAGGTCCATTTTCGAACTGGCAAGCTGAGGATAGTCGAAAATGGACCTGCCGCACGGTTCGAGCGGCCCGTTTTGCCTTGGCCCAAGAGGCGGTGGGCATAGAAGCGGGTCCGGATCGCTCGATCCGGACCCGCTGGGAACTGGCATGCAGTTAAGCGCGGCGCTTCATGGCCCACGCCAGCAGCAGAGCTGCCACACCGACTGCGAGTACGGCACCAGCCATGACATACGTGCTGTCGCCGGACTCAGGCAACGTCTCCTTGCCAGCCTTCTTCTTAGGCTTGGAAGTCGTAGTCGTGGTCGTAGTAGTCGTAGTGGTCTGGCCAGGAGCGGGCTTGGCAGCCTCGGCGACCGTAAAGGTCGTCTCGGCCGTGCCCGTGGTCGAGACCACGCTCAGCGTGTGCTCGCCCACGCCGAGCGTATTCAGGAAGCTCGCCTTGAGCGTCACAATCGTGGAGCCCTCTGTGAGCTCGTAGTTCTCGCGCGCGACCTCCTTGCCGTCAACCAGCACCTTCCGGAAGAACTCGAGCGGCGCGCTCGAGCGGAAGGTCAGGTCCTTGGCGGCCTCGACCACCATCGTCTGACCCTTGCCGTCGGTGATCTCGGGCGCCAGAATCGCGATCTCCTCAGTCTTGCCCTTCTCGTGGCAGACGGTGCACTCCTGATGCTTCTCACCCTTGGCCTCGACCGTCGCCGGCCAGTCGACGACCCACTCAAAGGTGTGCTCCGCCTTGTCGATGATGTCGCCGCAGCGGCAGACATGCCAATGATTCTTGGCATCGTGCGCCCAGCCCGTGCCGTCGGACTCGTGCTTGAGGACACCCTCGACCGTCACATTCACGTCGCCCTCGACATCCTTGAGCTCATAGGTGCCCTTGTCGGAGAGCTCGATGGCCTTACCATCGACCTTGACGGCGTAGCCCTTGCCCGCAAAGTACGCGCTGTCGATGCTCACGGTAAGCGTTGCGGAGCCGTGCCAGTCGAGCTCGGTTGCCGTCGCGGTAAGCGTGTAGCCCTGCTGGTTAGTCGGCAGCGCCACGACCAGCTTGCGGCCGGCAGCCACGGTGATCTCGGTAGCAGAGGAGGCATCGTAGTTGGCCTTGGCCTGGTAGCGCACCTCGTACACGCCGGCGGCGAGATCCTTGAGCTCGGTCACGCCCTCGCCCACGGCCTGGTACTCGGCGGCACCCTTGGCGCGCCACTCCATCGTCGCGTTGACGCCCGCGATCTTGCCGTCGTGCCTGCCGCTCACGGTCTCGGCCTCGGCCTGGACCTTCGGCGCGTCCTGGGCGGCCTTCTTGATGGAGAACTCGCAGGTCAAGCCATCGGCGGGCAGCGCGTAGTTGCCCGCTGCCTTGCCCGTCAGCGCGGTGAGGGTCGCCTTATAAGAGGTGCCGACCTCGGTCTGAGAGCCCTCGACGGTCGCGCCGAGGTCATCATTGCCGATAACATTGCCGAGCGTGGCCACAGGGCAGTGCTCCTTGCCGTCATAGGTGAACTCGGTGGTGCCCCACGTCACAGTGAGCAGACGCTGGTTGATGGTGAACGCGCCATCGACGAACGTGATGCTGTAGTTGGGGTTTGCACCCTCGGGCTGCGTCAGCTGCAGAGCATAGCCGCCCTCGCGCACGTTGTCGTCATCTTCGCGCTCGATCTCAATACCCTGAAGGCTCTCACCCTCGACAAGCTCGCCGGATGTGATCGTCCACGTAAACACGGGGTCGGCCTCGCCATAGGTCTTGGAGGCATCGTCGGCCGCAACCGTGATCGGGCACGGCTTGACCTCGAGCGTGACCTCGCCCTCGGCGGTCGTACCGTCGATCGTCACCTTATAGGAAACAGTCAGTGTGCCAACGTCGCGGATCTTGGGGGCCTCGGAGGACCAGTTCTTGCCGTCGGTGCTGTACTGGGCCGTCGCGCCCTCGGGCAGTCTCGTCGCATCGACCGTATGATACGCACCGTCGTACTCGTCGGAGTAGCCAGCGATAGCGGCAGCCGGAATCTCGACTGCAGGCAACGCATGTCCACAGACCGTGCACTGCTGATGCTTGGAGCCAGCCTCGGTTGCCGTGGGCGCCTTGTCGACAACCCACTCAAAGGTGTGCGCAGCCTCGTCGATCTTCTCGCCGCAGGTGCACTCGTGCCAGTGCGCGTTATCGTCGGAGAGCCACTTATCGTTCACGGCCTCGTGCTTGTGCACACCCTCGACCGTTACCCTCACGTCGCCCTCGACGTCCTGGACGGTGAACTCGCCGCGTTCGTTGGGCGTCACGGCGCCTCCGTTGACCTTGACGACATAGGTGAGGGAGTCGGCAAAGTAGCCATCCTCGATGCTGATAGTGAGGGTGGCAGAGCCATGCCAGTCGAGCTCGGTCGCGTCAGCCGTGAGCGTGTAGCCCGTCTGCTCGGCCGGCAGCGTTACCTTGAGCTTGCGGCCAGCGGCAATCGTAACGGTAACGATCTCGGAGGCTTCGTAATTCGTCGTCGCCCCGTAGCACAGGCGATAGGAACCGGGCGCAAGATTCTCAAGCTTGTCGCCATCGGCCAGATCACTTGTCTTGATGAACATCATCTGCTTGCTAGGCTTACCCAGCTGCATCGACGTATCGACACCTTCAATCGTGCCGTCGTGTTTGCCGCTCACGGTCTCCGCCGTCGCCTTTACATTGGGAGCGCTGTCTCGTTTGGCCTTGGCGATAGCGTACTTGCACTCGATGCCCGACGGCTTGCGGTAATTAGCGAGAACCTTATCCTCACCGACGAGCCCAGTCACCTTCGCCGTATACATACCGGCATTTACCTTTGCGGCGTCAACGACCTTGAGAGACACGTCGTCGTTGTTAACCAGATTGGTTATCTCTGCCGTAGGGCCCTGTTCTTGGCCGTTGTAAACGTATTGTCCAACCGTCCACTTCACATCGATAGTACGGCGCGTAATGGTGAACTCGCCCGCCTCAAACGTAATGTCGTAATTAGCGTTGGCGCCCTCTTTCTGAGAAGCCGTCACCTTGTACGTCTTATAACCGGTCAGAACACTCTCGCCCTCATCACGCTTATACGTAATATCAGAAAGCGTATCGCCCTCCATAAGAGAGCCGGCCGTCACTTCATAGGTAAAGTCGGGATCCGGGTCGCCATACGTTTTAGATGCGGCAGCAGGCGCCACCGTGATCGCAAGCGGCGTCACCTCGAGCGTCACCTGACCCTTGATGTCGGAAGCACCAGAGGTGGTCACCTTATAGTCGACAGTGGTCTTGCCGACGTTTTTGATTGTGGGAGCATCCGTTTTCCACGTGACGCCACCGTCGATGCTGAACTGAGCCGTCGCGTCATCCTTAAGGTCAACGCTCACGGCATGCTCGTTGCCGTCATACACGCCGACATAACCGCCGATGCACGCCGGAGGAATCTCCTCCTCGCGCAGGACATAGCCGCACGTGGAGCATTGATACCGCTTTAGACCGGGCTTCTCGGTGGTGGGAGCCTTAACTTCCTCCCAAGAGAAGACATGCGTGTCTTCGTTGAGCTTCTTGCCGCATCGACACACCTGCCAGTGAGCGCCATTCGAACCCTCGGTCTTATACCAAGTACCGTCAGCGGACGCGCAAGGACCCTCCGCAATTTCGAAGACGTTAGCCCCCGAAGCGTAGTGGTTGTTGTCCGCTTTGAAGCGCACCTCATACTTTCCGGCAGGCAGTCCATCGACCGAAGTTTTACCGGCACCGATGGACTCCCAGTATGTGTCCCCGTATTTTCTCCACTCATAGGTCTTATTCAAGTTGGAGAGCGACCCATCCTCGAGCAAATGCGCACTTTGGTCCTTGACCTTGACACCCGTGCCTTCGCTAGCGATATAACGCCACGGAACAGGCTGCCTGGCCGGCGTGATCTTGATTTCAACCGACCCGCTCTTTGTCACATAGTCTTTCGCGGTGATGCGGTAATCGACCGTTACGGAGCAGATCTCGCCCTTACGGTTACGCTGAACGTCCGTATAGCTCTTCGCCTCCGTTGTCCAGCTGTCGCCCTCATCAAAGCTGTACTCGATCGTCATGTCGGCAGGGGCATTTGACACCGAAATGTTGACGCCGTGAGGCTGTCCGTCGTAGACGCCCTCGAATCCCTCTGCCGTCACGTTCTCAAACTGCGTACCTGTGATGGTCCAGTTTGCGTATGCCGAACCCGTATAGTTACCCGTACCCTTGATATAGATCTGATAGTACGGGAAGTAGGAATTGGAGCTGGGGGGGATCGATCGCGCTCACTGTGCTATACGTCGAATCGCCGTCAATCACGTAGTCATTGTCCTTGACAAAGTACGACCAGCTTTGAGAGCCGTAGTTATAAATCTTGACAGAGAAACTGGGCTTGATCGTCTTACCCGTCCACGGGTATGCACGGGCTTTCTCACCATCAACCGTGGTGTCTGTTCCGCCGTCATTGAATTCAAACGTGAGTCCGCTGACCTTGCTCAACTCCAGCGGTCTTATTTGGAACTCGCGAGCAAGCGTCAGGTCGCCCTCCTGGCCCTTGACCTTAACCGTAGACTCGATACGGTAAATCCCCGCATCGGTAGGAACATGCTCCAGCGCCTCGCCCGCGCTGTCGCCCCACTTCGTAAGCTTGTAATACCTAGAGCCGGAGATATAGACGTCGCCCTTCGAGACGATATCGTCCCTAGCATAGCCGTCCTTATTCGACATCATCAGCGTTGGAGTGACTTCTCCGCCGCTGTATGTAACGCCCAGCTTTCCCTTATCCGGCGTTGCCCCATCGATACCCAGCTCGACGGCATAGCCATTTTTGTAGCTGCAATCGCTCGGGCGCATCTTGCCGGAGCAGGTGACCTTCAGCTGATATGAGCTGTTGGCAGCCTTTTCCACCGACCACACATGTTCGTGCGGCAGGCGCGAGGCGTACACATATCCGTCGTCTGTCCTTCCGATGCCAACGCTCGGGTCGTCCGTAGTAACACGAGCGCGCAGGTCGCTCTCTTCGATGCCGCAGGTGCCAAGCTTCCACTGCGTGCCTGCATAGGCGCCCAGCTGATCGTCCTTGAGCGACAGCTGGACCTTACCCGTGAAGGTGTCGGCAATGTTCAGTTTGCCGTAGTAATTAATCCCCGGCGTGTCAAGCGCAAGGCCTCGGGCGCCCTTCTCGCCGTTAGTTGTAATGGTCGTATTGCCAGCAAGCGTCACCGTTCCGCGGGCATACACAGTGTTTCGACGCGTGTTCGCATCGGAATGGTAGTACGTGCCCTCTGCATAAGTGTCGCTCACCTGCGTATTGTTGAGCGTGCATGTCGAATTTTTAGCCACCGCAATTGCGCTCGTCATAACCATATCTTGCGTATAGTTCGCCGCTTCTTGCGTCGATGTGATGGTGCAACCGTTCAGCGTAATGTCCGCATTATTGACAACAATGTTGCCAGCATGGGTATGCTCATTTTTATCCTGCACGTTAAGTTCTTTGCACCAGATCGATTCTTGTTGATTGTTCTTGAAGGTGCAGTTGTTGAGCACAACCTTGGGCCTGCACCCACGGCCTACGACGCTTAGCGCACCAGCGCAGTCATCTTCATTATCCGTAAATTCACAGTTGCTAAACGCGACGTCCAAACTCTTTGCACCGTTCGCCGAGCTGAGAATCGTTACCGGAGCCGGAGAGGCTTCATATTCTGTTGCGATGTTGCTGTACGCGTGACTGCTGCCATAAGTCGCACCGTTCGGCGTGCAATCCCATTTGCTGACCTTGACATTGTCGAAGGTCGCGGTTTCGCCATCGACCATCGTGCCGTACAGCGCAATTGGCCTTTTAGACACCCCTGAGCCTACCGTTATAAGCTCGATGCCGGAAACCTTAAGGTTCAGGCTGTTGGGGACCCTGTTTTTATCGGCACCATCGCCGTAACCGTCTTTTCTGCCGGCATTGTCGGACAAAAAGCTCTTGCCGTTGCAATAGACGGGAGTCCTGCCATTCCCGTTGGTTCCAATGAACTCGATATAGCCGCCGTCAAGCACAAAGAGCTCGTCGTAGCCGCTGCCTCTTTTGTCCTTAATGGAACCAGGCCAGTGACCAACACTTGCATTCCCGGTGAGATAGATGCGCGTCGGATCTTGCTCGGTACCGCCCTTTACGACGTAATGGTTGATCTTGATCTCTCCACCGACAACGTAATCCTCACCCGCCTCGAGCGTCACCGTGTCGGCAACGTAGGGGTTGGTGCTCTCTGTTTGGGCTATCTTCACATTCGAAGGAATATCCGCCGTAGTCGCCGCCTCAGCCACCCCCGGCGTCGCCACAAGCGCGCATGCTACGGTGGCGATGCCCAGCAGACGCGTCAACACAGTGCGCATCCCCATCTTCTTCTCCCTCATCATAGCTCCCCTTACCCCTATGCTTTCGCAATGTTCGTTATCGCTTGGCGCTGGCGGTCGGCATGGTCCCCGACCGGCCGCCAGCATCTGTTGACATGTTTATCCACGGATTATTTTGCTGCTGCACTTTCTAACGCCCTGCCGCTTGGCGCGAGTTGCACGCCTTGGGGCGCAAATGGAACACGCCTCCGCGGGCGGCGCGCACCCAATGTGGCAAAATCGAACTACTAAGGGGGCTCGAATGCTCAAGATTATCGCCTGCGACGACGACGTCGCTTTTCTAGATAGACTGCACCGGATGATCGACCGCTGGTCGACCGAGACGAGCACGGCAGTCGACGTTGCGCTCGTCACGCGCGGCGAGGACCTGCTGGCCCGCCATGCCGCATCGCGTGCCGACATCATTCTGCTCGACATGATCATGCCGCTCGTCAACGGCATGGACACCGCGCGGGAGCTGCGCCAATCTGACACCGCCGTGCGACTGGTGTTCCTCACCTCATCGCCCGAGTTCGCGCTGGAGTCCTATGAGGTCCGTGCCTTCGACTACCTGCTCAAGCCCGTAACGTACGAACGCCTGGCGCAACTGCTCGACGAGCTTTCGAGCATGCGACCCGCCGTGACCGATGAGCTCGTAACCAAAACGTCCTTTGGCTACCACGCCCTGCGCCTGTCCGATATCGAATATGCCGAGGCCCGCAACAAGCACGTGGTATTCCACCTGCGCGACGGGCGCGATATCGAGGCGCTTGAGCCGTTCCGCAACATCGAGGACCAGCTAGCCAAAAACGCAAGCTTCTTTAAATGTCACCGTAGCTACCAGGTCAACCTGCGCAATATCGACCACTTCAACCGCACGGATATCGTCATGCGCTCGGGCGCTTGCATCCCGCTGGCGCGCAGCTGCAAGCAGGGTTTCCAGGATGCCTACTTTGCGGCACGGTTCGAGGGCGGGAGGCGCTAATGCTCCCCACGGCCGAGATGGTACTTTGGGCAATTCACCACGCAACAACCCTGCTTTTTGGCGTTTTTGCCTCGGCGGCGCTCTGCGGTATCGAGATCAACCGGCGTCATGCGCTTGAGCTGGTGATGGTCGGCGCCGTAACCGGATGCGCATTCGGCCTCGCCAATGCCGTCGGCGGCGAGCTTTTCGCCCGTCAGGTATATCCACTCGTCGTGCATCTGCCGCTCGTCATCTATCTGTGCGCGCGCTATCGCCTGAGCCCGCTGCTCGTTATGCTGGGCGTCACCAGTGCTTATCTGAGCTGCCAGTTCAGCAACTGGATGGGCATCGCCGCGCTCGCCGCCACCGACTCGCAAATCGCGTACTACGCGGCACGCATTATCACCACGGCCGTCGTCTTTGCGATCCTGCTGCATTGGGCAAGCGACATCGGTCCGCGCCTGGCGGTCAAAACCCCCACCGAGCTCGAGATTCTGCTCATCCTGCCGCTCGTCTATTACATCTTTGACTACGCCACCAACGTCTATACCACGCTCTTCCACTCGGGCTCCGTGGTGACGGTTGAGTTTTTGGCGTTTGCGCTTTGCGCGTTCTACCTTATGTTTCTTGCTGTGTATCTGCGCGAATACGAGGCGAAGGAAATCGCCGAGCGCGAGCGCTGGATGCTTGCGACCCGCGACAGCGCAGCCATCAAGGAACTCGAAGCTTGGCGCCAATCTGGACGCGAGCTTTCGGTCCTCCGCCATGACATGCGGCACTTCCTGCGCGGCCTTGCGGCTTTGATCGAGGAGGGCCACATCGACGAGGCGCTCGAACACATCGACGAACTCTGTGAGACGAACGACCGCACCGCCGTGCGCCGCTACTGCGCCAACGACACAGTCAATATCGTGCTTTCGTCATTTAGCTCCGATATCAACCGAAGCGGCATCCCCGCCGATTTGCGCGCCGCCGTACCCGAGAGCGTCCATGTAGCCGACGTCGATCTGTTTAGCGTGCTCTCGAACGCCCTGGACAACGCCATCGTCGCCGCGAGCGCCGCTCCCCAGGGCAAGCGATTTGTCGATCTGGACCTGCGTTGCGAGGACGGGCAACTGCTCCTTTTGGTCTCCAACACGTTTGGGCGCCCGCCGCGCATGGTCGACGGCATGCCCGTAGCCGGGCACACCGGACACGGCTTTGGAACCAAGAGCATTAAGCTTGCCGTCGAGCGCATGGACGGCAACTGCCAGTTTCGCATTCACGGTGACCGATTTGAGCTGCGCGCCGTGATGTAGGGGCGCGACAAGCCGGCGCCGCGCTCGACCCGTCAGGACCGCCTTGCCGGCGCCAGTCCGCTACAGCGGCGCGGCCGCCGGGGTCAGCTGTTTGATGTAGGCCCACATGCGCTGTTTGGCGGCTTTGTCAGTGAGCGCCGCCTCAAAACCGTCGAGCGCGAGCACGCGACGACCCTGAACATGGGCGACCAAGCCGGGCTTGAGCATGGCGGTATCGAAGTCGTCGATTGCCACGAGCATGTCGGCATAGGTCTCGCGCATGGTATCGGCCGCGCGATCGTCCAGCAGCAGGACTGCCTCGGGGTCCAAAGCCTCGAGCGCCTCGCGGAACAGCTCGCACGGCAGGCCCTCGCCTGTCGCAACCGCTCCGTCGCCCGCGCCGGCGACGCTCGCCAGCACGCAAAAATCCTCGGGCGCGTAGCCGATGGCACCGAGCGCCTTGCGCAGCGCAGCACCGTCCGGACCGGCAGCCAGCTCACCGCCCGCACGCTCGGCATCGTCTAAATCACCTTTTACCAGTACAATCGGCGAGCACGCGTTGCCCGCGATGCGCACGCCGCGACCCGCGAGCGATGCGAGCTCCTGCTCGGTCGCCTGGGCGATAGCTTCTTTTTTCTGGCTTTGTGACGTGGGCATGCGCTCTCCAATCGTTTGCGTGCCCACCATTATATAAAAGAGCCGCCCGCGAGTGGTTGCATTGCGGGCCGTTGGGTATAAGCACGGTCGTACTGAGTTTTACGCGGCCGAGCCGCGTCGCACTATGGAGGTCACCATGGCTGACATTAAGCAGATTACCCCCGAGAACTTCGATTCCGTCGTTAACAGCAGCCTTCCCGTGCTGGTTGATTTTTGGGCACCGTGGTGCGGTCCCTGCCGCTCGCTCTCGCCCATTGTTGACGAAGTGGCCGACGAGCTGGCCGGCAAACTCGCCGTCGCCAAATGCAACGTCGACGACAATCAGGACCTGGCCATGAAGTTTGGCGTTATGAGCATCCCCACGCTGGTTGTCTTTAAGAACGGCGAGGAAATCGACCGCTCCGTTGGCGCGCTGCCCAAGGCCAGGCTGCAGGCGCTGCTTGAGAAGCACCTGTAATACGCCGGTCATGTGCTGCCGTCCATGAGCGGTTTTGCGCCGCTCACCGGAGAGCCGGGTGCTGCGCCCGCGACCACGGATAGTATGGTAATCACAAACAGCCCCCAGTGAACGGGTGCGGGTCAGACGGACTCGCACCCGTTTTCTTATGCGGCGATGCGCAAAGCGGGCGTAGTAGAATCTGAACCACTGAATAGACCCGTACAAAAGGAGATTTCCCATGCATGACGTCGGAATGAACATGAGCCAACTTGCCATGAGCGTCAAGCAGGTCGACGACACGATCGAGCTCGCCCACGAGTGGAGCCATCAGCTGCTGCATGCAACCGAGAACTTTGATATGGAGCGCATTGGTGCCAAGCTCGAGGCCGCCATGGCGGCGCTCCACGAGGCGCACGACGCACTCGAGGGCTACGAGGAGGCCATCGAGGCCGACCACAACTCCGTTGGCTCCGTAAAGCTGGTGTAGCGTGGCCGAGCACGAGCACACCTGCGGGCACGAGCATTCGCACGGGCCGACCGGCGACGCGGGCTGCCGTTGCAGCGGCTCCGCCTCCGAGCTGGTCCGTTTTTCGGTCACCGCGCCCGACGACCTGCTGCGCCGCTTTGACGAGCAGATCGCACGCCGCGGTGACGTGGCCAACCGCTCCGAGGCCGTGCGCGACCTGATTCGCGCCTCGATTGCCAAGGAGCAGATGCGAACGCCCGACGAGCAGGTCATCGGATCGCTCACCATGATTTACGACCATCACACCGGCGACCTGACGCGCCGCCTGGACGAGGTGCAACACGACTACACCGACGAGATCGTATCGACCATGCATGTGCATCTGGATCACCACAACTGTTTGGAGATTCTGGCACTTAAGGGTCGCGGCGAGCGTGTCTACGAGCTGGCTGACCGTCTGCTGGGCCTGCGCGGCGTTAAACACGGCGAGCTCACCTGCGCCGCCACCGAGCAGAGCCTAGGGCTGTAACAGCACACATTTCAACGAAGGAGGATCGCATGCGACATGCGCATATCCATGTAACGGGCATTGTGCAGGGTGTCGGCATGCGACCGTTTGTGTATCGCGAGGCCATGGCGCACGGCATTTGCGGCTGGGTGCTCAACGCGGGCGATGGCGTGCATATCGAGGCGCACGCTCTCAACGAGTCGCTCGACGAATTTGTCGCCGCGCTTTCCGAGCATGCGCCTGCGGCGTCTCGCGTGGAGCATGTCGAGGTTATGGACCTAGCATCCGGCGACTGGGACCCCACCAACGAGCAGGGCTTTCGCATTGTGGCGTCGCAGGATCAAACCGCACACACGACGCTCGTCTCGCCCGACATCGCCACGTGCGACGACTGCCTGCGCGAGCTGTTCGACCCCGCCGACCGACGCTTTCACTATCCCTTTATCAACTGCACCAACTGTGGACCGCGCTTTACCATCATCCGCTCGCTGCCCTATGACCGAGCGGCCACCTCGATGGATCGCTTTCCCATGTGCCCCACCTGCGCTGCAGAGTATGCCGACCCACTCGATCGGCGCTTTCACGCGCAGCCCGATGCCTGCTTTGAATGCGGGCCGCACATTACGTGGCGCGAGGCGGATCGCGGCGTTGTGCCGACGGCAGTCGACGCGACACCGGCCGTCGGCTCTACGCGCGAGGCCAGCGATGCCATCATCGAACACTGCATCGAGCTGCTGGCAGGCGGCGGCATCGTCGCCATCAAGGGTCTCGGTGGGTTCCACCTAGCCTGCGACGCCGTCAACGAACAGGCGGTGTGCGAGTTGCGCCGTCGCAAGCGTCGCAGTAATAAGCCGCTTGCCGTTATGGTGCGCAGCCTTGCCGATGCCGAGCGCCTGTGTCATATCGATGGCATTGAGCGCAACCTGCTTGCCGGCAGTGTTCGTCCCATCGTGCTGTTGCGTCGCCGCGCAGCCGGCAACGACGCCCACGGCTTCCCCGACGCCCCCGAGCTCGCGCCATCCGTCGCTTACGATCTGCCCGAACTTGGCGTCATGCTCCCCTACACCCCGCTTCAACATTTGCTGCTCGCCGCGGCCGCAGCACACGGTATGCAAGCACTCGTCATGACCAGCGGAAACCTGAGCGAAGAGCCCATCGAGACCGACGATGCCCTTGCATGGGAGCACCTTGTTGCCGCCGGCATCGCCGACGCGCTGCTCGGTAACGACCGCGCGATTCTGTCGCGCTACGACGACTCCGTGGTACGCGTAGTCGACGGCGACGTCATGCCCGTGCGTCGCGCACGCGGATATGCGCCGCAGCCGCTGCCGTTGCCGGCGCTCGACGGCATCACGCCCTGCGTGCTCGCCTGCGGTCCGCAGCAAAAAGCCACGGTCGCACTCACGCGCGAGGACGCCGACGGCCATACGACCTGTTTTGTGTCGCAGCATATCGGCGATGTCGAAAACGGTGCGACTTTCGATGCTTGGAGCGCCGCGCGCTCGCGTCTGGAAAACCTCTTTGACCTGGCGCCTGCCGCCCTGGCATGCGATATGCATCCCAGTTATCTGTCGAGCCAATGGGCGCGCGAGCAGGCACGGGAGCACAATCTGCCGCTTATCGAAGTCCAGCACCATCATGCGCACATCGCGAGCGTCATGGCAGAGGCGATTGCCGCAGGCCGGCTTACGCCCGATGCACGCGTCCTCGGCATCGCCTTCGACGGCACGGGTGCCGGCACCGACGGCACCATATGGGGCGGTGAGTTTCTTGTCGCCCATCTCGCCGATTTTGAGCGCGTCGCGCATCTGCGCGCCTGGGCGCTTCCCGGTGGCGCCGCATCCGTACACGATGCCCGCCGCAACGCCTTTGCCCTGCTCAGCGAGCTCGACCTGCTCGAGCACCCAGGAGCCGTGGGGCTCTTGAACAGCCTTGACGAGCAAACGCGCAGCATAACGGCAACGATGATCGAGCGCGGCATCAACAGTCCGCGCACCAGCAGTATGGGTCGCTTGTTTGATGCCGCAGCCGCGATTTTGGGCATTTGCGGCCAGGCAACCTACGAGGGCGAACCCGCCATCGAGCTCGAAGCCGCCGCTTGGCGTGCACTGGACGGCAAAATCGCCCGTTTTCCCGACGACAACGTCGGCTATTCCACATCTGGCCCATCGTGGTTGGACGGCCCCGATGTGCTGGACCAGAAAGCACTCTTTGAGACACTTTTGGAGGGAATTGAAGCCGGAGCGCCCGCCGACAGGCTCGCACTCGACTTCCATGTCGCCGTCGCGCGCTCCTCGGCGCGCATCGCCACCGAAATCTGCGCGCGCGAGGGCATTGGCACCGTCGCGCTCTCGGGCGGCGTGTTCATGAACCGACTTCTGCTCCAGCTCCTCACCCGCGAGCTCAAATACGCGGGCCTTGCTGTCTTGGTCCCCCACACCGTACCCGTCAATGACGGCTGCATCGCCTACGGTCAGGCGGCGGTCGCAAGCGCTCGTCTTGCGCAGATTGCATCGCAGTAGCTCGCCCTCACACGCCGCTGTGCCCAGCCGTCTCACAGGCGTAACGCGTTTGCCCGCAAACCCCGCGAGCGCTACCATCAACTGATGGATTATTGAGCGCCTATCCAGCGCAAAGCGTCTAAAAGGGGAACAATATGTGCCTTGCCGTTCCCGGTAAAGTAGTCAAACGCGACGACGACCTCAAGGCCACCGTCGACATGATGGGCATCGAGCGCCCCGTGTCGCTACGACTCGTGCCGACGGCGCAGGTTGGCGACTATATTCTCGTACACGCCGGCTTTGGCATCCAGATCGTCGACGAGCAGGAAGCGCAGGAGACGCTCGACCTGGTCAACACCATGACCGAACTGGCAGAAGAAGACCAACTGGCCAGCAACCCGGCCGAGGCATACTAGTGGCGGCCGGACAGCCGGCGCGCTCCGGTATCGACTTTTCGGCATTTCGCGATTCCAAGCTGGCCCGCGAGCTCATCGAACGCATCCATGAACTCGTCGGCGACCGCATCATCAACCTTATGGAAGTCTGCGGCACGCACACCGTGAGCATCGGTCGCTATGGCTTTCGCTCCATTATGCCGGCCGGGCTCAAGCTGCTGAGCGGCCCGGGCTGCCCCGTTTGCGTTACCGCCAACCGCGACATCGACCACGCGATCGCGCTCGCCAACATAGACGGCGCCATCATCACCACCTTTGGCGACATGATGCGCGTGCCCGGATCGTCCACCTCGCTCGCCGCGCAAAAGGCGGCAGGGCGCGACATCCGCATCGTCTATTCCCCGCTCGACGCGCTCGACATTGCCGAGCAAAACCCCGATCGTCCGGTCATTTTTATGGGCGTGGGCTTTGAGACTACGACGCCCACCATCGCCGCCGCCATCTTGGAGGCCGAGGCACGCGGGCTTTTGAACTTCTCGGTCTATTGCGCCCACAAGACCACGCCGTCGGCGTTGCGCGCCATCGCCAACGATCCCGAGACCGCCATCGACGGCTTCATCCTGCCGGGCCACGTCGCCACCATCACGGGCTTGGCGCCCTTTAGCTTTTTGGTCGACGAGTTCAATACCCCGGGCGTGGTCACGGGATTCGAACCGGTCGATATCCTGCAGGGCATCTGCATGCTGGTCCAGATGGTTGTCGAGGGCAGGCCCGCGATCGACAACGCCTACCGCCGTGGCGTCAACGCAGACGGCAACCCCGTGGCGCGCCAGCTGGTCGAGCAGGTGTTTGAGCCATGCGGCACCACGTGGCGCGGGCTGGGGCCGATTGCCAACTCGGGCCTTTCTATCCGCCCCGAGTTCTCGCGCTTTGATGCCCGCGCTCGCTTTGACGTGCCCGTTGAGGCGACGGTCGAGCCGCGTGGATGCCGCTGCGGCGACGTGCTGCGCGGGGCCATTACGCCGAACAGCTGCCCGCTCTTTGGCCGCACCTGCACGCCCGAGCACCCCGTCGGACCGTGCATGGTGAGCTCCGAGGGCAGCTGCGCGGCGTACTACCGCTACCGTAACTAGCCTGGACGCACCCGCACACTGGCACCACCCACGATTGGAGTTTTGGATATGTCCCATAGCATCACCGACAGCACCGTCCTGTTGGGCCACGGCTCTGGCGGTCAGATGATGAAACGCATCATCGATGAGGTCTTTTTGGATGCCTTTGGGTCGCCCGAGCTGCTCGAGGGCAACGACGCCGGCGTCGCCGCGCTGCCCGCGAGCGGGCGCATCGCCATGTCGACCGACAGCTTTGTAGTCTCGCCGCAGTTCTTCCCCGGTGGCAACATCGGCCGCCTTGCCGTGTGCGGAACCGTCAACGACGTCGCGACCTCGGGCGCCAACGTGCGCTACCTGTCGTGCGGCTTTATCTTCGAAGAGGGCTATCCCATGGATAAGCTCCGCCAGATTGTGCAGACCATGGCCGAGACGGCGCGCGAGGCGGGCGTGTCCATAATCACGGGCGACACCAAGGTGGTCGAGCGCGGCGGGGCCGACGGCGTCTACATCAATACCGCCGGCGTGGGCGAGGTTCCCACGGGCGTGGCGCTCAGCGGCGCCAACTGCCAGCCCGGCGATGTCATCCTGGTGTCGGGTACGTTGGGCGACCACGGCATCGCCATCATGAGCCAGCGCGAGGGCCTGGCGTTTTCGAGCACGATCGAAAGCGACGCCGCGCCGCTCAACCACCTGATTGCCGACGTTTTGGCCGCAGCGCCCGGCACGCGTTGCTTTCGCGACCCCACGCGCGGTGGCCTGGCGTCCACACTCAACGAGTTTGCCCAGGCCAGCGGTGTTGCCATGGAGGTCGACGAAGATGCCGTGCCCGTGCGTCCCGACGTGCAGGCCGCCTGCGAAATGCTCGGCTACGATGTGCTGCAGGTGGCAAACGAGGGCAAGATGGTTGCCGTCGTGCCGGCCGAGCAAGCCGATGCGGCGCTGAGCGCCATGCGCGCCGCCCGCTACGGCGAGAACGCCACCATCATCGGTCGCGTGTTGCCACTTGCCGAGGGCTCCCGTCCCGCCGTGCGCGTGCGCACCGGCTGGGGCTCGACCCGCATCCTCGACATGCTCGTGGGAGAGCAGCTGCCGAGAATTTGCTAGGGCGGAATCGCATGATTGGCGTGATGTCACCTGATATCCCTGGAGATGTTCAGATTCCAACCACGCCCAACGCGGAAGCCCAGTATTATGGGGTGAGTTTTGAAACCCAATGACGGGATGACGGGAGCTTTCATGGCAGCAGCTTTTTCCCATGTGATCTTTGACCTGGACGGCACCATCCTCAACACGCTCGAGGACTTGGCGGCCGCCGGAAACCATACCTGCGAGGCGCACGGCTGGCCCACGTTTGCCGTTGACGAGTACCGCTACAAGGTGGGAAACGGCATGCTCAAGCTGGTTGAGCGTTTTATGCCTGCCGAGTATGCGGGCGACAGCCGTATGTTTGAGCAGACGCTTGCCGAGTTTAGGGCTTACTACGGCGAGCACAAGGAGGACCACACCGCCCCCTATGCCGGCACGATCGAGATGCTCGACCGCCTGCGCGCCGCGGGTGTGCAGCTAGCCGTACTCACTAACAAGGACCACGTCTCGGCGGCTCCGCTTATCGAGAAGTATTTTGGTCCCGAGCGCTTTGCGCTGGTACAGGGCCGTGTCGATGCGTTTCCGCCCAAGCCCGAAGCACCCGTCACGCTGCATGTGATGGAAGAGCTGGGTGCCGATCCGGCAACCACGCTCTATGTGGGCGATTCCAATGTCGATATCCTGACCGGTCACAACGCCGGCCTTAAGAGCGCGGGCGTCAGCTGGGGCTTCCGCGGCCGCGCAGAGCTGGAAGCCGCCGACGCCGACTACGTGGTGGACACCCAGGCAGAGCTCACGGCGCTGGTACTGGGCGAGTAACCGCACATCCCCCCACGGGCAGCTAATGTGGGACGGGGCTCTTTTAGCTGCCCCCGCACCAAAGAAGTGTCCCCAACTGTCGGCAGAAAAGGAACGTCCCAACTGCCACCTTCCCAATGACTACTCCAGCGATGGCAGCGTCGCAGGTAGAGGACGGACAGCGAGCGGGCACCAGAGCGAACAAATTGGCATGAAAAGAGGACGGCATAGACCTTCTGGTCATGCCGTCCTCTTTGAATGACAAGTTGTCGCTCTGGTGCCCGCGCAGCGTCGAGCAGTTACGGCGTTTGGTAAAACGCCGTAACGAACTACCGCGTAACCCCCTAGCTCATCATCGCATTCATCATCTCGGTGGTTGCGGAATCGTCGGCAGACCACTCGTTATCCTCGTTGGCGGAATATTTAAAGGTGACCTTGGTGTCCTTGGTCTTAGCGGCCTTGGTCACGTCGACCATGACCTGGCCGGCCATCTTGTACAGGTCATCCTCGGAAGGCATCGTATCGAGTGCGGCGACCTTCTCCTGATACTGGGTGGCGAAATCTTCGACGATCTTATTCATGGACTTGCAGGTGATGGTAACCTCGGCGGTCGCAGTGCCCTTGTCCTCATCGACCGTCACATCGCCGATCTTGTAATCAAAGCCCTCGAGATAGCTCTTGGCGTACTCCTTGGGATCGATGCCCAGTTGCTCAAACTCGTCGCCCGAAGCCTCTTCCAGACCGGAGAGGAAATCATCGCCGCCGTTCTTGATCTCGTCAAACTGGCTCGTAAGGTCGTTGGTGATGAGCTCCTCCACCGAAGGCCCTCCGCAGCCGGAAAGCAAAACCACGCACGCGACCAGGGCAGCCATCAGGGGCGCAAGCAGCAGCTTCTTTTTCATGACATTCCTCCAAACAAGCGGCGCCGCGTTCCCTGCGCAGCGCACGTCGTAACAGCAAGTCCATATTAGCGGCCCGGCCCAACCCCCTGCGTCGCAAAAGCGCAGGCGGCTCAATTTGACGAACGAATGGCCCGTAAAGCAAGCCCCTTGCAATAAAATGCACCTGTTTAGCCTATTAAAAAAGGGTGGCCGGACAACCCGACCACCCTTGCGCATCTTCTGGATGCCGCAGACTACTTGCGGACGACCTTAACGATGGCGTCACCGGCGGCGGCGGCAGACTCGGCCTCGACGGCGAGCTCGACGTCAGCGAACTCGGCGGTGTTGGACACGGCCACGACGACGCAGTCCTTGTAACCGGCGGCAGCGATCTTGGCGCGGTCGATCTTGAGTATGGGCTGACCAGCTTTGACAACGTCGTCGGCCTTGACGAAGCCCTCGAAGCCATCACCGTTCATGTTGACGGTATCGACGCCAACGTGCACCAGAACCTCGATGCCGCTATCGGACTGCAGGCCCACGGCGTGACCCATGGTGACGGTCACCTTGCCGTCGCAGGGAGCGTAGACCAGGTCGTCCTCGGGCCACACAGCGCAACCCTTGCCCAGAACCTCGCCACCAAAGACGGGATCGGGCACGTCGGCCATCTTGATGACCTTGCCCTTGACAGGCGAGCACAGCACGTCGGCGCCAGCAGAAGCAGAGATGGAGGCCGGAGCAGCAGCTGCCGCGGGCTCAGCCTTCTTCTTAAACATGTCAAACAGACCCATATGTTTTCTCCTCTTGATTAAGCGCAACGTTATGCGCATGCCTATGGTGATTATAGTGCCAAATGGTCAAATTGCTAAGGTGAGGGCTCGAATCGCAAGCCCTTCCCGGTAGTGCTCGTGG
>CAUFXK010000009.1 GCA_959596495.1 uncultured Collinsella sp.
AGCCGTACGCTTGAACTGAGAAGGGGGAGGCCACGCGGCCTCCCCCTTTTTTGCGATTAATAGAGAGCTGTAATACAAGAACTCGCCTTCGTTTAGCTTGTCTTACTGTTTGGCTGTATTTTGAGTCCTTCTTTTGTATTTGCGCGATAATAACTCCCATTGGCGTTAGGGAGGACTTGATGTTTACCGTTTTTGTCTTGGGCAATATTGCTTCGGGTAAGTCGACTGCCTGCCGCTATCTCGAATCTCATGGCGCCATGCTTATCGATCTGGATGAGCTTGCCAAATCGCTGTATGTGCCAGGCTCCGATATCGTCAATGCCCTCGCGGAAGAATTCGGTTGGGACATTCTGGACGGGGAGGGCGGCATTCGCCGCAATGTCCTCGCTGCTCGAGCTTTCGCCTCTCCTGATACAGTTGTGCGGCTCAATGGCATCGTTCATCCGGTTCTCATCGAACAGCTGTCACTGAGGATTCTTGATCCGGTTTGCTGCACGGTTTCGTCCCCCCGTTACCCCTTTGCGGTTGTCGAGGTTTCTGCCCCGACTGGTTTTGAGGATGCTTTTGGCCTGGCTGATGAAATTCTGGTTATCAGCGCTCCTTTAGCAGTTCGTCGCGAGCGTGCCATTCATCGTGGTATGGAGTCTTCTGATTTTGATGCGCGCTCTGCATGCCAACCTGATGAGGCTTCGCTTTGCAATCTCGCTACGACGGTAATCGATAATGCGGCAGGCGATAACTCGCTCTTTGAACAACTGGACGCATGGCTTGCGCGCCATGGCTTCGGGGATGTAGTGGATAGGGATGAGGCCGATGCCTAAGACACGTTTCTTTACGTGGTATCGCGTGGCGCCACTTGCCGTCGTGTTCGTCTTCGGCCTTATTTCGCTCGTCTACTCGTATGCCCCTGCCGCCTTCTTTAAGCCTTTGTATCCAATTGACTACGAGGCGTACGTAAAGCAATCGAGCATTTCGCACAATCTTGATCCGTATCTGGTATGTGCTGTCATAAAGTCGGAATCGAATTGGGATCCCGAGGCTGAGTCGAATCAAGGCGCACAGGGATTGATGCAGCTGATGCCCGAGACTGCCCAGGATATGATTGCCAAGGATCTTGTCGATGGCAGCGAGTATTCAGCCGGCGACCTTAACGATCCCGCTACGAACATCGAGTTTGGCTGTGCGTATCTTTCGTATCTTCTGACGTATTTTAACGGATCGACTGACAGTGCCATTGCTGCCTATAACGCCGGCATGGGCAATGTCGACGGATGGGCGCAGCAGAGCACGTCGCTTCATAATGCAATCACCTTTCCCGAGACGCAGGCGTATCTGATTCGTGTCAATAATGCCTGGGTTCGCTACAAGACCCTCTATCCCGATTGGTTCGTATAGGACTATGCCTGCCGCCTGCGTATACTGCAGATATATGAGTTAGGAGTATCCATGGCGGAATTTGAAGTTGAGCGTGTTGGAGGAGAGCTCAAACGTTTTGGCGTTGAGGGCTCTGAGGTGCCGTTTAAGGTCGTGTCTCCATACGAGCCCGCCGGTTCCCAGCCTAAGGCCATTGAGTCGCTTGTGCAGGGTGTGAGGGACGGAGATCGCTATCAGGTTTTGCTGGGCGTGACTGGTTCGGGCAAGACCTTCACGATGGCTAAGACTATTGAGGCCCTGGGGAAGCCGACGCTGGTCATGGCTCCCAATAAAACGCTTGCCGCTCAGCTCGCGAGCGAGCTCAAGGAATTCTTCCCTAACAACGCCGTGGTCTATTTTGTGTCGTACTACGATTACTATCAGCCCGAGGCATATGTACCGCAGAGTGATACGTATATCGAGAAAGACTCCTCGATTAACGAAGAGGTCGAGATGCTGCGCCATCAGGCGACGGCATCGCTGCTATCTCGACGCGATGTGATCGTCGTCGCATCGGTCTCGTGTATCTATGGCATTGGCTCCCCCGAGGACTATGCGGGTCTGGCTCCAAACGTCGACAAGAAGGTGCCGCTCGAGCGCGATGACTTTATCCATGCACTTATCGACATCCAATATGATCGCAATGACTATGACCTTGCACGCGGCACGTTCCGCGTGCGCGGCGATGTTGTCGACGTGTATCCGCCTTATGCTGAGCATCCGTTGCGGTTTGAGTTCTTTGGCGACGAGGTCGAGCTGATTGCCGAGATCGACGAGGTCACCGGCGAGATGCTGCGTGAGTACGAGGCCATTCCCGTGTGGCCGGCCTCGCACTACGTGACTGAGAAGCCTAAGGTCAAAGCGGCTCTGAAATCAATCAGCGAAGAGTGCGAGAAGCGTGTGGCCGAGCTCAAGGCGACTGATAAGCTGCTCGAGGCGCAGCGTCTGCAGCAGCGCACCGACTATGATCTCGAGATGCTCGAGACCATGGGTTTCTGTAACGGTATCGAGAACTACTCGCGTCATCTGGACGGCCGAAAACCGGGCGAGCCGCCGTTTACCCTGATCGATTACTTTCCTAAGGATATGCTCTGCATCATCGACGAGAGCCATGTAACGGTGCCGCAGATCCGCGGCATGCACGAAGGCGACCGCTCGCGTAAGGTGACGCTGGTGGAGCATGGTTTTCGTCTGCCTTCGGCACTCGATAACCGCCCGCTTCGTTTCGATGAGTTTGAGGCGAGGATTCCCCAGTTCATCTACGTTTCGGCCACGCCGGGCGACTATGAGCTGCGGGTTAGCCAGAACGACGTTGAGCAGATTATTCGTCCGACCGGCCTGCTCGACCCCAAGATCGATGTGCGTCCGGTTCGTGGGCAGATTGACGATCTTGAGGACGAGATTCGCGAGCGCGTGGTGCGCAAGGAGCGCGTGCTGGTGACCACGCTCACCAAGCGCATGGCCGAGGACCTGACCGACCATCTGCTTGATGCCGGCATTAAGGTCAATTACATGCACTCCGACACAGCGACGATGGACCGTGTCGAGATCCTGCGAACGCTGCGCGAGGGAAAGATCGATGTTCTCGTTGGCATCAACCTGCTCCGCGAGGGTCTAGACCTTCCCGAGGTCTCGCTGGTGGCAATTCTCGACGCTGACAAGGAAGGCTTCTTGCGCAACCGCCGTTCGTTGATTCAGACGATTGGCCGTGCGGCCCGTAATGCCGACGGCGAGGTCATCATGTATGCAGACGTTGTGACCGATTCGATGAAAGAAGCCATCGAGGAGACGCAGCGCCGTCGCGAGATTCAGATGGCATATAACGAAGAGCATGGCATTGTGCCCAAGACGGTCCGCAAGGCCATTAACGACATTTCGAGCTTTATTGCCGAGGCCGAAAAGACTGTGGGCTCGAAGGGACGCTCGAGAGGCGATTCGCTGGGTCACGGTGCGTTCTATACACCCGGCGAAAACGGCGAGGGCGCCGCGCCGGAGACGGCGGCACCCGAGCAGACGCTTGCCGAGCAGCTAGAAGGGCTACCGCATGACGAGCTCGTGCGGATCGTCGAGACCATGGAGGAAGACATGCGTAACGCTTCCGCCGCCATGGACTTTGAGGAGGCGGCGCGTCTGCGCGATGCCGTCGTTCAGATTCGGGCGATGCTTGAGGGCGCATCTGAGGACGAAACGATCGAGCGTTTGCGTTCGCAGGCTCGCAAGGGTTCCACGTTCGCATCGGGCAGAAAACGCCAGGGTGCACGGTTTAAGAAATAGCGAACAGGCCCCGAGTTCCCTGTGGAGCTCGGGGCCTGTGTCTTTTGCGCGCTGGAATTCGTGCGCTAGAGGTCTGCGATCAGGGCTTCGGCACAACGGATGCCGTCGGTGGCCGCGCTCATGATGCCGCCAGCATATCCAGCTCCCTCACCACAAGGGTAGAGGCCCGGGGTCGACACGGCATGGCACGTTCGGTCTCGGGTGACAGTGACAGGTGAGCTCGAACGAGTCTCCACGCCGGTAAGAACGGCATCGGGACGGTCGTAGCCTCGTAGCTTTTTTCCGAGTAGGGGAAGTCCCAGGCGGAGCGACTCGACGATATGCTGCGGCAGGGCTTCGTCAATTGCCGTCCAGGTCACACCGAGCGGATAGGTGGGCTTTACCTTTCCGGGCGCCTTGCTGGCGCGTCCTGCGAGGAAATCTCCGACGAGTTGTGCCGGTGCGTTCCAGTTGGAACCGCCCAGGCGATAGGCGGCCGCCTCGCAGGCACGCTGGAGCTCGATGCCGGCGAGCGGGTCATCGTTGGGAAGGTCCTCAGGCGTGACGTTAACGAGCAAGGCGGCATTTGCGTTGCGTCCGTCGCGGGCATTGAGGCTAGCGCCGTTGACGCACAGGTGGCCCTGCTCGGAAGAGGCGGCGACAACCTGTCCGCCGGGGCACATGCAAAACGAGAACACGCTGCGGCCGTTGGGAAGATGGGCGACGAGCTTGTAGGGGGCTGCTCCGAGGGCAGGATGTCCCGCCAAGGCTCCATATTGGGCTCGGTCGATGTCGCGCTGCGGATGCTCGATGCGAACGCCCATGGCAAAGGTCTTTTGTGCGAGGGCCACGTTGTGGTCCTTAAGGAGCTCAAAAATATCGCGAGCAGAATGCCCGCAGGCGAGGATGAGGTGCTTTGTCTCGATTGGCTCGCAAGCGGCGTCTTGGGACGATTGGACATCAATACCGGTAATGGCGCCAGACGCGTCGATGTGAATGTCGACGAGCTTTGTTCGATAACGGACGACACCTCCGAGCTGCTCGATGCGCTGGGATATAGCGGTGACAACCGTGGGAAGGATGTCGGAGCCAATGTGCGGCTTGGCATCCCACAGAATATCGCGGGGCGCGCCCGCCTCGACGAAGGTTTCGAGGATAAGGCGATGGGCGGGATTTTTGGTTCCCGTATTGAGCTTGCCGTCCGAGAAGGTCCCCGCGCCGCCTAGGCCAAACTGGATATTGCTCTCGGGGTCGAGAATGCGCTCCTTTAGAAAGAGATCGATCGCATGCGAGCGGCGAAATGCTGGGTCGCCGCGCTCGATGAGCAAGGGCTTAAGACCCGCTTCGGCAAGGGTGAGTGCAGCGAAAAGGCCAGCGCATCCGGCGCCGACAACGACAGGGCATTCTTGAGGTGCGTCGGAGACGGGGGAGGGGAATGAGGGCCCATCGTCCTCTATCGCGCGTACGCGCGAGCGGTCACGCTCGGCGACGCTGTCGACCGCTTCTCGCTCGAGGTGGGGACTAGTCAGCTCAACACGAAAGCTCAGGATAAAATGGACGTCTCGTTTTTTGCGAGCGTCGATTGACTTGCGGTGGAGCTCGATGGACTTGATCTCGGAGTCCTTGCAACGTAGGACGCGCTTGGCGACTCGCTTGCCAACAATGAGGCAGGCATTTTCATCGCCGGCTTCATCGAGCGACGCGTTGACTTGGGTGATTTCGATCATCGAGGTCTCCTTAGAGGCAAGAAAGAGGCCGTCCGGTATCCCAGACGGCCCGAATGCGTTTTTGATTATAGACTGCGCGGCTACAGGCTGCTTGCGGCGCGAATGCCCGAGAGCCAGGCCCACGCAAGGTTAAAGCCTCCGCAATCGGCGTCGATGTCGAGCGCTTCGCCGCAGATGTAAAGCGGGGCGTCGACAGCGCTGCGCGCGCGTAGACTGGGTATTGAGATGCTCTCGACAGATACGCCACCACGCGTGACCTGCGCCGAGCGCTCCTCGGCTGTTCCCTCGACGAGCAACTTAAAGTGTTTGAGGATTGAGACCAGATGGATGACATCGTTGGAGCCTGGATGGCACTGCTCGAACGTCGTGCAGACGACGCGGGAGAGTTGCGGGGCGAGCATGCCGTCGAGCCAACGGGGATCGCGGGGCGAAAAGCCGCCGAGCAGCTCAACGCGCCGGTTGAGCATATCGAGCAGCTCGTCTTTGGAGAGGTCGGGGAAAACGTCGAGCAGGATCGTATCGCCGCGCTGGAGACGACGGGAGAGGTTGAAGACAGCGACGCCCGAGATGCCGAAGGCTCGAAACAGTACTTCACCGTCTTCGTGCCAGAGCTCACTATGGTTACGGGTGAGCGTCAAGCGGGCGCGGACGCGCAGACCATCCAACGTCTTGAGTGCCGCCCGATCGCCAACGACCGTTGCCGATACGGGGCAGAGGATGGGGCGCAGCGAGGTGAGGGGGAGGCCAAACGTATCGGCGATACCGGTGGGGTTGCCGCCCGTGGCGATAATTACGGCATGTGCCTGCAGGGCTTCGTTCTTGCGAGGGACATCGGCGAGTGCCTTCCGAAGCGAGCGGAGCTCCGATTTTCGGTCGTCGTGCTTTTTTGCCTTGAGCGCCCGCGCTGGACGGTTTATTTGGAGTGCCCAGCCTTCGGGATCTTTGCGCGCCGTGGCAATATTGGCTCCGCAGATTAAGGTGATACCTAGGCGGTCGCAAACGTTGAGAAGCGCGTCGCGCACCGATTCGGCGCGAAGGGAGCGCGGGTACAGCCGGCCTTCCTCGGAGGTTGTCATGATGCCCAGCGAGGAGAAGAAACCCATAAGCTCTTGTTCGGGCTGGGTCCTCATGACAGATTCGACGAATGCGGGGTGGTTATACCGCTGAGGATCAATCGATTCGTTGGAGAGGTTGCAACGGCCGTTACCGGTCGCAAGGAGCTTAAGGCCGCAGGCGACATCGCACTCAACGATGCAGACGCTTTTGCCAGCACGTGCGGCCGTAATGGCGGCGGCGAGGCCTGAAGCCCCGCCGCCGATTACCAGGACGTCATAGAAGGCGCTCGTGTTCACTTAGGCCTCGTCGGTCTCGTGCGGGGTAATGGCCTCGACGGCAGAGACTGCCTTGGGCAACATGCCATCGGGCAGCGCGGTCTCGACCTCGCCCTTATCGCAGGCCTCGGCGAGTGACGGATTGATGGGAAGCGTGCCCAAGATGTCGAGGTTATAGCGTTCTGCGACCTCGGGGAGCTTGCTCTTGCCAAAGACCTCGATCTTCTTGCCACAGTCGGGGCACTCAATATAGCTCATGTTTTCGACGATGCCCAGAATGGGGACGTTCATCTTCTCGGCCATGTTGACCGCCTTGGCGACGATCATCGAGACCAGATCCTGCGGGCTCGTGACGATGACGATGCCGTCGACGGGCAGTGACTGGAAGACGGTGAGAGCGACGTCGCCTGTTCCCGGAGGCATGTCGACCAGCAGGTAGTCGATGGGGCCCCATGAGGTCTCGCTCCAGAACTGCCTAATGGCGCCTGCGATGACCGGACCGCGCCAAAGGACGGGGTCGGTCTCGTTTTGGAGCAGAAGGTTGGAGCTCATGACCTTGACGCCGTGCTCGGAGATTTCAGGCAGCATGAGGTTGCCAAGGGCATGGACGTGGCGTCCGCTCATACCGAACATCTTGGGGATAGAGGGACCGGTGATGTCGGCATCGAGGACGCCGACCTTGTGGCCGTGACGGGCAAGCTCGGTGGCGATGGCACCGGTGACAAACGACTTGCCGACACCGCCCTTGCCGGAAAGCACGGCGATGACGCGTTTGACCTCGGACAGCGTATTCTCCTCAAATTGCGACGGCGACGTTTGTCCGCCGGCGGCCTGTGCGTGCTCGCAACCCATGTATGACTCCTTTGTATATGTTGGGGCCGGGGCCCCGTGATGTGACACGAGCGTCATTGTACCCTCGTTTGCGAGCGGGAGTCATTTACGATGCATTTGGGCCGAGCGTGCTTGCAATACGATGGGTCCAAGCGAATGGGCGGGCTTACTGAACTTTGCTGGCGAACTCGAGGTATTGCATGCGCTGCAGCTTGTCGATCGTCGAGGCGTATGGGCTGTCTTCAGATTCCAAGTCGTAGCGCAGCCCGTCGGCACCAAGGTAGCCGGCGACATTGATGGTGGGCACATCTGACCTTGTTGCAAGCAGGGCCTTTTGATAGTCGGTGAGCGGGGCGCCGATCTTATTAAGGGTAATGGCTGCAATCTCGTTTGCCCCGACGGTGTCGTAGACGTTGAGCTCGGTATTGCCGGCGATTTCATAGTTAGCCCAGACGAAATATGTCGACTGATAGATACGGAAAGCGTGGCTTGCCGTATCTTCCTGAGGGTACAGCTCGTCGTTGAGAGTCGTTGCGGCGCTCGGCTGATGGTCGCCAAAAAAGACAAGGACAACCGGTCTGCCGATATTGCGGAGCTCGTTGATAAAGTACTCGAGGTCCCGGTCGGATGCGTTGATGCAGGTAAGATAGGTGTTGAGCGCGCTATTGGCGCCCTCGCTGGCTCCCTCGACCCAATAGTTTGTCAGCTCCTCGGCGGGAACGGTGCCATAGTCGTAGCCGCCGTGATTTTGCATCGTGACGTCAAAGATGAACTGTGGGGCTTCGTCGGTTCTAAGCAGGTCGAGTATCTTGTCGTAGGTGGCGTAGTCGCATACGCCGGCATGGTAACAGGGCGCACCTTCGAAATCGCCGATCGAAAGAAAGTCTCCAAAGCCCAGCTGCTGATAGATTTTATCTCGATGGTAGTTGACGGGGTTTTGCGGGTGCATAGCGGTAGCGGTATACCCAAGCTCCTTAAGGTCCTTTGCCAGGCTGTTGACACCATTCATCTGATATAGCTGATAGGGGATTTTGCCTAATCCGACAAAGGCCGTTGTCGCTCCGGTCAAAAATTCGAATTCGGAGTTCGCCGTTCCGCCACCGGCGACCGAAGCGAGCATGGTGCCGCGAACAAGTGTGTCGGGAAGCGAGTTGTAGAATGCGGGGCCGGTGTACCCGGCCGCCTGGAGCTGCTCAAAGCACGAAAGGTCGCTAAAACTCTCGTTCATGACGGCAACAATCGTCGGCTTGATTTCATTGAACTGGGCAACGGCCGCCGCGCGCTGCTCGCTCGAGCCATACGTGCTGTCGTAGGTGGCGGCGAGCTCCTGCTCGATGCTCTGCGCCTCATCGGGCGTATAGTCTTCGGGCCTCTCAATAGGCAACTCGTTGACCATTTCGGTGAACGAAGTGATAAAACCCTGAGACGCATACGTGGTGATGGGCTGCCAACGGTCAAATCCAAAATCCAGCGCCTGCTCCAAGTCGATGCTGGAAAAGCCCGAGAGCCCCACAACGGTCACTAGCAGAAAAGCGCAGAGGTTAGCGGCGATTGCGGGGAAGACATGGGTGGGCGTACGGAGCTTTCGCGGTCGGATAAGCGAAAGAAGCCCCAGGGAAATCTCCAGCAGGGCGAGAGAGGTTACGATTCCGGCGGTAAAGGTAAACTCGTATCCCTCGCTCACTTCCATTGCAGTGCCAAGGGCCAAGATATCGCTTGGCAGGATGGCTTCGCCTTTAAACGTTATGACGAAGTGCTCGGCAATGCCAAGGATGCAACAGACGACGGGCACGAGGGCCATGACGCCCCCATGACGCTGTCCCAGCAGATAAAGGGAGAGCAGAACCGTCGCGAGCAGCCCGACGGAAAACCCGAATGAGTTGGCGGGAATGTGATAGAACGTTTCGTTGCAGGCAATTTCGAGTGAAACGAACGAGAGCGCTGAAACAGCGGCGATGACAAGGATGTCACGGCAAATACAGGCAACCGTTCCCGTCTCAAGATCGGTTTGGTCAATAAGTCCCGAAACCAAGGGCTCGACAAGAAGTATGACGGCGGCAGCACCGAGCGCCGAATAAGAAAGGACCCATAGGGAACTGTCCTCATTTACGAGCAATTGATTCGTAATCCATGCAGCTACCACGCCGAGCGGGATGAGGAGCGTCGCGCACCAAAAGACGCGGGCAATGGGCGGCTTTTCATTGTGTTTGATTGAAAAATACACGCGCACGACGACGGTGGCCACGATAAGGACGGCGATGAATATGGGCAGATTGGCCATGTCGCTCGAAGTGATTTCAAGGGGGATATCTTCGGTCATGGACGTTCCTCTGTTACAGCAAATTAAGTTCAGTAGTAGATTACTGTAACCTTTCCACGGCATTTCGAGAAACAAAGCACCCGATACGCAAAGCTAAAGGTCTGCGAATCTTGTATTACGAACATCTGTGCGCGTCGAGTGCGCTAAACTCATCGACAGTATGATTCGATGCAATAGGAGGCAAGGAGCTTCCATGTCTGATTCTTCTATCGTTATTCGCGGCGCTCGTGAGCACAACCTCCGTGATATCGATGTTTCCATTCCGCGTGACCAACTCGTGGTCATTACCGGTCTTTCTGGCTCGGGCAAGAGTTCGCTGGCATTTGACACTATCTATGCCGAGGGCCAGCGTCGATACGTCGAGAGTCTTTCGAGCTATGCGCGCCAGTTCTTGGGCCAGATGGACAAACCCGACTTGGATTCAATCGACGGCCTTTCGCCGGCGGTGTCGATCGACCAAAAGACGACGTCTAAAAACCCTCGCTCGACGGTTGGCACCGTAACCGAGATTTATGACTATCTGCGCCTGCTGTTCGCCCGTGTGGGCACCCCGCACTGTCCCGAATGCGGCCGCGTCATTGAGCGCCAGACGACCGACCAGGTTGCCGACAAGGTCTTGGCGGCGGGGGAGGGCCGCCGCGCGTTTGTGCTGGCACCGGTGGTGCGCGGGCGAAAAGGCGAGTACACCAAACTGTTTGAGGACCTTCGCGCCGAGGGCTTTAGCCGCGTGCGTGTCGACGGTGAAGTGCGCTCGCTCGACGATCCGATCGATTTGGATAAGAAATTCAAGCACGATATCGAGGTCGTGGTCGATCGCATCGTGATCCGTGAGAATTCTCTGGGCCGTATCGCCGAGTCTGTTGAGCAGGCGACCGCGCTGGCTCACGGCAATGTAAACGTGTACATGCTGCCCGATCGTGATGCTCCCGAGGGGACCGAGGGCGAGCTGCTGGAGTATTCGTTGGCCTTGGCGTGCCCGGAGCATGGACACTCCATCGATGACCTGCAGCCGCGTGATTTCTCGTTCAACGCGCCCTATGGCGCGTGCCCCGAGTGCGATGGCCTGGGCTTTAAGAAGACGGTCGATGCCGAGGCCCTAATCGAAGACCCCTCGAAGTCGATCGCCGACGGGGTCTTTGGCAGCCTGTTTGGCAACTCTAACTACTATCCGCAGATTTTCGCTGCGGTCTGTAAACACTTCAAGGTGAGCGTCGATACGCCGTGGGGGGACTTGCCCCCTCGCGTGCGTCGTGCATTCTTGGATGGCCTGGGCGATACGAAGATCTCGGTCGACTACCAAAAGCTCGACGGACGTCGCAGCCAGTGGGATACCAAGTTTTCGGGCGTGCGCAATATCCTGTACGAGCGCTATATCGAGACGACGAATGAGAACACCAAGGCGCGCTTGGAGAAGTACATCCGCGAGGAGCCGTGCTCGAGTTGCCACGGCGCTCGTTTGCGCCCCGAGATGCTCGCCGTTACCGTGGGCGGTAAGTCCATTTACGAGGTCTGCTGCCTATCGTGCCGCGAGTCGCTCAAGTTTTTTGAGGGTTTGGAGCTTACCGAGCGCCAACAATTTATCGGCGGGCGCATCGTTAAGGAAATCCTGGAGCGCCTGCGCTTTCTGGTCGATGTCGGACTTGACTATCTGACGCTCGATCGTGCCTCGGCGACGCTTTCCGGTGGCGAGGCACAGCGTATTCGCTTGGCAACGCAGATCGGCGCGGGTCTCATGGGCGTGCTCTATATTCTGGACGAGCCCTCGATCGGTCTTCATCAGCGTGACAACGAGCGCCTGATCAAGACGCTCGAGCGCCTGCGCGATATCGGCAATACCGTTATCGTTGTCGAACACGACGAGGATACAATCCGTGCCGCCGACTACGTGATCGACATGGGGCCCGGCGCCGGTGTCAACGGCGGGCACGTAGTCGCGGCGGGAACGCCTGCCGATATCATGGCGTGTCCTGAGTCGATGACGGGCGCTTATCTGACCGGCAAACGAATGATCCGGGTGCCTGATGAACGGCGCAAGCCCGGTCGCGGCTGCCTTAAAATTACGGGCGCTCGAGCCAACAACCTCAAAAACGTTACCGCCAAGATCGAGTTTGGTACGCTTACGGTTGTTACCGGCGTGTCGGGATCGGGCAAGAGCTCCCTGGTTACCGACACCATTGCGCCTGCCCTTACGAATGCCATTCACCGCTCGACGCGCCCCGTGGGTCCGTATAAGAAAATCGAGGGCATCGAGTGTATCGATAAGGTTATCGATATCGACCAGTCGCCGATTGGCCGCACGCCGCGTTCCAACCCTGCTACCTATATCGGCCTGTGGGATGATCTTCGCGCGCTGTTTGCGAGTACGCCGGAGTCGAAGGCGCGCGGCTACTCGCCGGGTCGTTTCTCCTTTAATGTGAGTGGCGGGCGCTGTGAGGCGTGCAAGGGCGACGGGCAGATCAAGATCGAGATGCACTTCCTTCCCGATATCTACGTTCCCTGCGAAGTTTGCGGCGGTAAACGCTACAACCGCGAGACACTCGAGGTCACCTACCGTGGCAAGACCATCTCGGACGTGCTCGACATGAGCGTCACCGAGGCGCTGGCCTTCTTTGGGAATATCCCGCAGATTAAGCGCAAGCTCCAGACGCTGTACGATGTAGGCTTAGGCTACGTGAGCCTGGGCCAGCCCGCCACGACGCTCTCGGGCGGCGAGGCGCAGCGTGTGAAGCTCGCCAAGGAGCTTCATCGACGCCAGACGGGCAAGACGTTCTATATTTTGGACGAGCCGACGACCGGTCTTCATTTTGAGGACGTCCGCCAGCTGCTCGATGTGCTGCAGCGCTTGGTCGATGCGGGCAACACGGTGCTGGTGATTGAGCACAACCTTGATGTCATCAAGGTTGCCGACCGCCTGATCGATATGGGTCCCGAGGGCGGTAACGGCGGCGGAACCGTCGTGGTTTCGGGCACACCGGAGCAGGTTGCGGACTGTCCGCAGAGTTATACGGGCAAGTTTTTGGCGCCGTTGCTCAGGCGTGACCGGGAGCGTCAGGCTCAACTTGATGCTCAATAAATAGGCGATTCAGTTTATGGGCGCCATCGACTCCTTGTGATTCGATGGCGCTTGCTGTGCCGAAGTGACGTATGCAGCCGAATTGGACATATACTTAATCCTTGCGTCCGAATGCGAGGGAAAGGATATGTCATGGCAAAGGCTGTAAAGACGCCAAAAACCAATGCGATGCGCGAGCTGGAAAGTGCCGGCATTTCCTATGTTCTACATACGTACGAAGACGATGGTGATGAGTCGGTGGGCCTGGGGGTCGCGATTTCGGAGCAGCTTGGCGAGGAGCCCGGTCAAGGATTTAAGACTTTGGTCTGCGTGACGCCGTCCAACGACTATGTCGTGTGCTGCATCCCTGTTGCCGACGAGCTCGATCTAAAGTCCGCCGCGCGTGCCGCGGGGGAGAAGTCCTTGGCCATGATGCATGTGAAGGATTTGCTTGCGGCGACTGGCTACGTTCGCGGCGGCTGCAGCCCGGTCGGTATGAAAAAACGCTACCGGACGCTCATTGATGAGACGTGTGTCCTTTGGGATACCATTTTTATTTCGGGAGGCAAGCGTGGTTATCAGCTCGAGCTTGCACCCGATGATTTAATTGCATTTTGCGGGGCGACGGTTGCCGCGATTACGAGAGAGGACTGAGCGATGCCGCAGGAAGAATTGAAGCGCGGAGCTCATTTTGCAAAAGAATCTGCGCCTCAGACACCCTCGTCCGAAGCTTCTTCGTCGCGAGATGACACTGACGACATGGGCTCGTCGGACTACTCCACGGTTGGTCGTTCCGCCGGGCTTATGACCATCCTGACTATCGTGTCTCGCGTCACCGGTTTTATCCGCACGTGGGCAATGGCGGCCGCTATCGGCATGTCGCTACTCTCGTCCTCCTATCAGGTCGCCAACAACCTGCCCAATATGCTCTACGAACTCGTGATGGGTGGCATGCTCGTGACGGCGTTTTTGCCCGTGTACATGGGCGTGAGGCGTGAGCAGGGTCGCGAGGCCTCGAACGAGTACGTGGGCAACCTGCTCGGCATTCTGCTTTTGGTGCTGGGCGGCATTTCGTTGCTGGGGACCGTGTTCGCCCCGGGCTTTATCTGGACACAATCGTTCCTTTCGGGTGACGGCGGCAGCATGGATACCGCTGCGTTCATGTTCCGTTTCTTTGCCATCCAGATTCTGTTTTATGGTTTGGGTTCGGTGTTCTCGGGCGTTCTCAACGCACACCGCGACTACTTCTGGTCGACGTTTGCCCCGGTCCTCAACAATGTGATCGTCATTGCGAGCTTTATGGGTTTTGCGCCCGTGTCCGCACAGTTTGGCGAACGTGCCGGCATCATCTTGATTGCGGCCGGTACGACCCTCGGTGTCTTTGTTCAGATGACATGTCAGATTCCCGCGCTTGGCAAGCACGGCGTGCATCCCCATATCCATATCGACTTTAAGGACCCCGCACTGCGCCAGACGATTGCGCTCGGTATCCCGACGCTGCTCGCCACGGTGTGCATGTTTGTCTCGACTTCTATCACCAACGCTGCCGCGCTGGTGGTCCAGCCCGAGACTGGTCCTTCCGTCATCGCCTATGCGCGCCTGTGGTACACGCTGCCCTACGCGCTGATTGCCGCCTCGCTTTCGACGGCGCTCTATACCGAGCTCTCTCACGACGCGCAGGAGAAGGATTACGACAGCGTTCGCACGGGCATTTCGCGTGGCGTCGCCCAGATGCTGTTCTTCCTGATTCCGTTCGCGCTGTACCTGATTGTCTTCGCGCGTCCGCTCAACATGATTTACTGTGCCGGCAAGTTTGATGAGTCCGGCGTGGCGCTGGTGTCCGAGTTCCTTGTCTACCTGGCGTTCTCGCTGCCGCTCTACGGCGTGGTCGTGTTGATGCAGAAGAGCTTCTCTGCCTTGCTCGACATGAAGCCCTATAGCCGCTATTGCCTGTATTCCGCCATCGGCCAGGCCGGCTCGGTTCTGCTGTTTGGCGTTGTGCTGGGCTTCGGTATGCCGGCAATCGCGCTTTCGTATGTCGTCGACTACGTGATCCTGGTCGGTTGCTCGCTGTGGTGGCTGCGTCGTCGTCTGCGTGGCCTTCAGGTCAAATCTATCCTGCATGGCGGTTTCTTTGGCCTTTTGCTCGGTGGCCTGGGCGCTGCCGCAGGCGCCGGCGTCATGTGGGCGCTTGAGCACTTTGTCGGGGCACTTGGCGGCTCGATTCTGATTACTCTTGGTTACGTTTGCGTTGCGGGTGTCGTCTCGCTTGCTGTTACCTTTGGCCTTGCCGTCGTCCTTAAGATGCCCGAGGTCTCGGCGCTGCTTCGTCGCAAGTAGGTGCGTGTGGCCGGTCACGACAACATTCCAACACTCGCCGAGCAGGTTTCGCGCGTTCCCACGCAGCCCGGATGTTACCTTTGGAAAGATGCCAAGGGCGATGTCATCTACGTTGGCAAGGCGAAAAACCTGCGTTCCCGTATGCGCCAGTACGTGACGCTGCAGGATGAGCGCCAAAAAATACCGCTCATGATGCAATTGGTTGCGAGCTTTGACTACATCGTTGTCGAAACCGAGCATGAGGCGCTTGTACTCGAGCGCAACCTGATCGGCCAGTACCATCCGTACTTTAACGTCGACCTCAAGGATGACAAGAGCTACCCCTTTATCGCCATTACAAAGGGCGACCTGTATCCCGCTATCAAATATACGCGCGAGCGCCATAAGCCGGGAACGCGCTATTTTGGACCCTATACCGATAGCCGTGCGGCACGTGAGACGATAGATACGCTGCGCAAGGTTATCCCCATCTGCTCCGCATCCTGTGCGGAGTGGCGTCGTTGTCGTCGTATCGTCGAGTCCCACAAGGGCGAGGAAGACATCGTCAATATGATTTGCGCGCAAAACGGGCGCCCCTGCTTTGACTACCATGTCGGGCGCGGCCCGGGTGCGTGTGTCGGCGCGATTTCCCCGGCAGACTATGCCAAGAACGTCAAGCGTGTCGAGCGCTTTTTGTCGGGCCATCGCAAGGATGTCGTCGACGAGCTGACTTCCGAGATGGCGGATGCCGCCGAGGCACTCGATTTTGAGCGCGCGGCACGCGTCAAGCGTCGTTTGGAGGTCATCAGGGGTCTGGACGACCGTCAGCAAGTCGTTTTTCCCTCCAGTGTCGATATCGATGTCATCGGTTTCTATCGCGAGGAGACCATCTCCGCCGCTTGCGTCTTTGTCGTGCGTGAGGGTCGAACGGTTCGAACCTGCGAGTTTATTCTCGATAAGGGTTTGGATGTCGACGAAGAGGAACTTCAATCGGGCTTTCTTAAGCGCTATTACGACGAGACGGCTGATATTCCAGCTGAGATAAACCTCTCTGTCGAGCTTGAGGATGCGGAGGCGCTGGGGGAGTGGCTTGCAGGCAAGCGCGAGCGTTCCTGCCATCTCCATAGGCCGCAGCGTGGCGAAAAGCACCGTTTGCTCGATATGGCATCCAAAAATGCGCGCCATGCCCTCATGCGCTACATGATGCGAACGGGGTACGCTGACGACCGCACCAATCAAGCGCTCCTGGAGCTCGAAAGCGCGCTGGCGCTGCCGGCGCCGCCGATGCGTATCGAGTGCTTCGATATCTCGACGCTGCATGGAACATTTACCGTCGCCTCGATGGTGGTGTTTACCAACGGACGCGCCGACAAGAGCCAGTACCGTCGTTTTAAAATTCAGGCCGAATTGGACGAGGCAAACGACTTCGTGTCGATGTCCGAGGTTTTGGGACGACGCTATGCTCCCGAGCGCATGGTCGACGAGCGCTTTGGCTCGCGCCCCGATTTGCTCGTTGTCGATGGCGGTAAGCCGCAATTGACCGCTGCGATCAAGCAACTTGAGGCTCTTGGGCTCGATATACCAGTTTGTGGCTTGGCAAAGGCCGATGAGGAGGTTTTCGTGCCTTGGGACGAGACTCCCGTCGTGCTGCCGACCGGGTCTGCTTCGCTCTATCTAATTAAACAGGTGCGCGATGAATCGCACCGTTTTGCAATCACATTCCATCGTGAGTTGCGCGATAAAGCCATGACAGTTTCGGTACTCGATGACGTTCCAGGCGTGGGACCCACCAGAAAACGTGCCCTTATGCGCCATTTTGGCTCGATGAAGCGTTTGCGCGCGGCGAGCGAGCAAGAGATCGCGGAAGTTCGCGGCATACCTGCCGATGTTGCCAAGGCGGTCCACGAGGCGCTCGTTGCGTGGAATGCCGAGCGCGCCGAGGCGGCGGCTGGCCATTCCGATAGCTAAACACGAGCCTAAACTACTGATATACATGATTGCGTGATTTTCAACCATTTATTTCGCCATGATTGCATGCTAGTTTCGGGTTTTATTAACGCTAAAACGTTTGACTAGTCATGGTGAACAACCCTGCTATCCTGCGGGTTGACGAAGACTGATATCTCACCTCGTCGATACATACTGTCTGGCGAATCATTTGTCAATGAATTCGGTGAACGGTAGTAAATACCGTTCAAGCGTATGTATGTATCGGTCGCCGAGCGCGGCACCTCAGTTGGGTTCGTCGGTAGGTAAGGTATATATCGTCCGCAAGTTGCGCGGGGGCACGTCTAGGTGCTCCCGGGTAAGATTCTCTATTGATAGGAGAAGACATGGCCATCATCAACAAGGGTATGTCCAGGCGTTCGTTCCTCGGCCTCACCGGCAGCGTCGCTGCTGTCGCAGGGCTTGGTCTCACCGGCTGCGGTGGCAGCTCTAGCGACGAGGGTTCCGCTTCCGGTTCCACCGATTCCGCCAACCGTGGCGGCGGCGTGATCACCGCTGGTTCCGCTTACGCTCCGTCCAGCTTCGATCCCGCCAGCACCGGCTCCGCTGTGGGCCTGGGTGCTAACTGGCACGTCGTCGAGGGTCTCTACGGCATCGATTACCACGACTACAGCACCTTCAACGAGCTCGCCACCGACGATCCCAAGTCTGTGGACGACACCACTTTCGAGGTCACCATCCGCAAGGGCGCCAAGTTCTCCGATGGCACCGAGGTCACCGCTGACGATGTCGTTGCCTCCTACACCGCTTGCGCCGCTTCCGCTACCTATGCTCCGTTCTTCCAGCCCTTCGAGTCCATCGAGGCCAAGGACGCCAGCACCGTGACGGTCAAGACCAAGGTCCCCAACTTCTCCCTGCTCAAGGATCGTCTGGCCATCGTCCGCGTTACCCCGGCCACCCAGACCGAGGAGGATCGCGCCAAGCAGCCGATCGGCTCCGGCCCCTGGATGTACGACTCTATCTCCGATACCGAGATCACCCTGGTTCCCAACCCCGAGTACAACGGTGAGTATGCTGCCGAGGATAAGAAGATCCAGTACAGCATCCTGACCGACCCCACCGCTCGCGTTACCGCTCAGCAGGAGGGCTCCACGCTCGTTATGGAGCTCGTTACCGCTGACGCCGTCGACCAGCTCGAGAGCGCCGGCTGCAAGATCGATAACGTTCAGGGTTTCGGCACCCGCTTCATCATGTTCAACGTCGCCAAGGAGCCTTGGAACAACGTCAAGGTCCGTCAGGCTGTCATGTATGCGCTCGACACCGAGAAGATGGTCAGTAACACCTTCGCCGGCCTTGCCACCGCTGCCAGCTGCTACCTGCCCAAGAGCTTCACCAACTATCATGAGGCTTCCACGGTGTACAAGACCGACGCCAAGAAGGCTAAGAAGCTCATCGAAGAGTCTGGCATCACCCCGGGTGCCATCACCCTGCGCACCACCGACAACGAGCAGATTAAGGGCATGGCCGCCCAGGTCAAGAACGACCTCGACGCTCTCGGCTTCGATGTGACCATCCAGACCGATACCTCGCCGGCTACCTACGCTGCCATTGACGGCGGCGAGGCCTACGATATCCTCCTTGCCCCTGGCGATCCTTCCTGCTTCGGCGCTGATCCCGACCTGCTGCTCAACTGGTGGTACGGCGACAACGTCTGGATGCAGACCCGTTGCCCGTGGAAGGAGTCCGCTGAGTGGCAGAAGCTCCACGGTCTCATGGACGAGGCTCTTGCCGCCGAGGGCGACGAGCAGCAGAAGAAGTGGAACGAGTGCTTCGACATCATTGCCGACAACGCCGTTCTGTACCCCGTTGTCCACGTCAAGACCGTCTCCGCTTCCTGGGACGATCCGTCCACTGCGCCCAACGGCGAGGCCCTCGATGGCTTCAAGGGCATCGGCACGACGAGCATGTCCTTCAGGGGCGTTGCGACCGTCAAGGCGTAAGACTCGCTTGAGTCTGTATGCAGGATGTCGGTCGTTGGGACCGTATCCTCATAGTTGAAACAAAGACCCGGGCGGCAACGATGTCGCTCGGGTCTTGTAATGAGTATCCGTACTCATATACCAGTTGGTCCTACCGACAAAAGAAAGGGGAGAGAACGTGAACAACTTGCTACGTTTGATTGGAAGGCGTCTTGTGGCGCTGCCGATCATGGCATTGGGCGTCACCGTCCTGGTGTTCTTCCTTATGTCGTTCTCCAAGACCGACCCCGCCTACACGGCGTTGGGTGACGGCGCCTCGCCAGAGGCGGTTGCCGAGTACCATGAGAAGTATGGTCTGGACGACCCCTGGCCCGTGCGCTACGTGCGCTATATGGGCGATTTGATCCATGGCGACATGGGCACCTATGGTGCTGCTCGCAACTCCGTTGCCAAGCGCATCTCCACGGCCCTGCCCGTCACGATGCAGCTGACCTTCATCGGTCTTGCCATCGGTGCGGTCGTTTCGTTTTTGCTCGGCGTCATCGCGGCACTGTATCGCGACAAATGGCCGGACCAAGTGATCCGCGTCTTTTCCATCGCCGGCTTGGCAACCCCGTCGTTCTGGCTTGCCGTTCTGTTGATCCTGCTGTTCTCTTCCTACCTTAAGGTGCTCCCGGCATCGGGTGCTCTGCCTCACTTCACCACGAATCCGGTTGGCTATCTGGGACGTATGATCATGCCCGCCATCGCCTTGGCATTTCCGCTGACGGGCCAGATGACTCGTATCGTGCGTACCGCCATGGTCGAGGAGCTCGACAAGGATTATGTCCGTATGGCTCGCGGCGCCGGCGTTCCCGAGAAGGTCGTCGTCGGCATTAACGTTCTTCGCAATGCGCTGATCACCCCGGTCACCACCCTCGGTCTTAAGATTGGTTACCTCATGGGCGGCGCTGTCGTCATCGAGGTCATCTTCAACCTCCCCGGCATGGGCACCGCGATTCTGCAGGGCGTTCAGGGCAACGAGGCGAACCTGGTTCAGGGCGTCGTTATCGTCGTTGCTCTTGCCTTCATCATCATCAACATCGTGGTTGACATGCTCTACCTGCTCATCAACCCGCGCATCAGGACGGTGTAGATTATGGTAAAGATTCGAGAGAAGCAAACCGAGCAGCTCGAGAAGGCTGCCTCCAAGGGGCTCAAGCTCGGTGGCTGGAAGAAGATGACGCTGTCTTCTAAGATTGCCGCCGTCGTGCTGGTGCTGGTCGCCCTGACTGCGATCCTGGCGCCCCTTCTTGCCCCCTATAGCCCGGTCGAGATCTTTACGGCTCGCCAGGCTCCCGGCAACGGATTTATCTTCGGTACCGACGATAAGGGTCGCGACATTCTGTCGCGTATGCTCTACGGTGGTCGTTACTCGCTGATTATCGGCTTTGGCGCCACTGCCATGGCTCTGGTCTGCGGCTCGGTCGTGGGCGCCCTTGCAGCGGTTTCGCGCAAGGCCGTCTCCGAGACGATCATGCGTATCCTGGACATCATCATGTCCATCCCGGGCATCGCCCTCGCGGCCGTCTTCGTCTCCATCCTGGGCAACTCCGTGCCGTCGATCATCTTCGCCATCGGCTTTATGTACACTCCGCAGATTGCCCGTATCGTACGCGCCAACATCGTGTCCGAGTACGGCGAGGACTATGTCCGCGCGGTCATCGTTTCCGGCGCCAAGGCTCCGTGGATTTTGATCAAGCATGTTCTGCGTAACTGCATCGCCCCGATCATGGTCTTCACCGTTACCCTGGTCGCCGACGCCATCATCTTCGAGGCCTCGCTGACCTTCATCGGCGCTGGTATCCAGGAGCCCACCGCTACCTGGGGCAACATCCTCGCCGACGCCCGCGGCGGCGTGCTCGCCGGCCGTTGGTGGCAGGCGCTGTTCCCGGGTCTGGCCATCATGATCACCTGCCTGGCGCTTAACATCCTCTCCGAGGGCATTACCGACGCCATGGCCGCTGCCCCCTCCGCTGCCCTGGATCCTACCGATTCCTCCAAGCGTCGCGAGGCCGACCTGCTGGTCTCCGACCCCGTTCGCGCCTACAAGGAGCAGGCCCAGTCCCTCTCCGCTCGCCTTGGCGCCCTGCGCGATGTCGAGCTCAAGCGTGACGATCGCCATGTGCCCGACGAGTCTGTTGAACCGATTCTCTCGGTCCGTGACTTCTGCATTCAGTTTGAGCATCACGGTGATATCAACGTCGTCGACCATGTCAACTTTGACGTCCGTCCTGGTCAGACCATGGGCCTGGTGGGCGAGTCCGGTTGCGGTAAGTCCATCACCACGCTGGCCATCATGGGCCTGACCGATGAGGACGAGCACCTTTCCGGCGAGGTCCTCTGGGAGGGCCGCGACCTGCTCAAGATGAGCAAGAAGGAGTGGTTCGGCCTGCGCGGTACCGATATCGCTATGGTCTATCAGGACGCCCTGTCCTCGCTCAACCCCTCCATGCTCATCTCTGCCCAGATGAAGCAGCTCACCAAGCGCGGCGGAACCCGCAGCGCCGAGGAGCTCCTGGAGCTCGTCGGCCTCGATCCCAAGCGCACGCTCGAGAGCTATCCGCACGAGCTTTCCGGCGGCCAGCGTCAGCGTGTCCTGATCGCTATGGCCCTTACCCGCGACCCCAAGCTGGTCATCTGCGACGAGCCCACGACCGCTCTGGACGTTACCGTTCAGAAGCAGGTTATCAAGCTGCTCAACGATCTTCAGGCCAAGCTCGGCTTTGCCATGATCTTCGTTTCGCACGACCTGGCGCTGGTCGCCGAGGTCGCCCACAACATCACGGTTATGTACGCTGGCCAGGTTATCGAGCAGGCACCCACCAAGGAGCTGCTCACCAACCCGATCCACGAGTACACCCGCGGTCTTCTGGGTTCCGTTCTGTCCATCGAGAGCGGTTCGGGCCGCCTGCACCAGGTGCCCGGCGCCGTTCCGAGCCCGCGTGATTTCCCCAAGGGCGATCGCTTCGCGCCCCGCTCGAGCCATCCGCGTATTGGCCTGGACACCCGTCCGGTCTTCAAGCGCGTGCCCGGCACCGAGCACTTCTATTCCGAGCTCCCCGACGAGGTGCTCAAGGCAAATGGTTTGACCCCTCACGCGGAGGTGATGTAGATGAGCGAGACCGCAGTCAACGGCGTCGAGCCGATCATCTTCCTTGATGACGTCCACGTCACCTTTAGGACCCGTACCGGCTCGATTCTGCACCCCAACCTGGTTCACGCCGTCCAGGGTGTAACGATTAAGCTCATGCCCGGTCAGACGATCGGCATCGTCGGCGAGTCCGGTTGCGGTAAGTCCACCACCGCCAACGTCATGTGCGGCCTGCAGGCCCCCACGAGCGGCAAGGTCTACTTTAAGGGCAAGGACGTTACCAAACGTACCGCCGAGGACCGTCGCCACATGGGTCGCGTCATCTCGGTCGTGTTCCAGAACCCGGCCACGGCGCTCAATCCCCGCATGGTCGTTCGCGAGCAGCTGCTCGACCCCATGCGCGTCCACAACCTGGGTACCGAGGCCGAGCAGGAGAAGCGCGTCAAGGAGCTCCTGGAGCTCACCGGTCTGCCCAGCTCCGCCGCCGAGGTTCTTCCCGGTCAGCTTTCGGGCGGCCAGCGTCAGCGCGTCGCAATTGCCCGTGCCCTGTCGCTGAACCCCGATGCCATCATCGCCGACGAGCCCACCTCGGCTCTGGACGTTTCGGTCCGCGCACAGATTCTGAATCTGTTGACCGACCTTAAGAAGGAGCTCGGCCTGGCCATGGTGTTCATCAGCCATGACATCCAGACGGTCCGCTATATCTCTGACGACATCATCGTTATGAATGGCGGCAGGATCGTCGAGCAGGGCGAGGCCAAGCAGGTCTTCCAGCACCCCCAGGACCCCTACACCAAGATGCTGCTCGGCGCTGCGCCGTCGCTGCTGCATCCCAAGCTCGGCGAGTAGCCTCGCTTTCCCTCCCGTGCGCCCGGTTCCCTTGCCGGGCGCACCTCCGTTGCGATTTCGAAAGGTTGGGTTCACGAGCCATGCCAAGTGCTCAGGAGCTACAACATCAATTTGGTGAATATCGAGGCGCCATGCCCCGTCCATCAGATTTCGATCTCTTTTGGAAGGATCGCATGGCCGAGGCCGACGCCGTCGGGCTTGACTATGCGATCGACACGGCATCGGTCACCGATGCCGCGACCTGTCAACTTTTCGACCTCTGGTATACCGGCATGTGTGGCGCTCGCCTGCATGCCAAGTACCTTAAACCCGTCTCGGACGAGCCCGTGCCATTGGTGCTTCAGTTCCATGGGTATCCGGGTGCAAGCCGGAGCTGGTTTGAGCAGGCGTCGTTTGCGGGCATGGGCATGGCACTCATCGCCCTCGACTGCCCCGGCCAAGGAGGTCCCTCCGAGGACATTGGTGGATTTGAGGGCACAACGGTTGCCGGGCATATCGTCGCCGGCATCGACGGCGACCCGGCCAACCTCTACTATGTCCGCTTGCACCAAGATATTCGCATCCTGTGCCGCATCGTTCGCGAGCTCGAGGGCATCGATCTTGCACGTGTGTTTGTGAACGGCGCGTCGCAGGGCGGCGGTTTGGGCATTGCGACCTGTGCGCTTAACAGAGAGCTTATCAATCGCGCCGCCATCCTCTATCCCTTCCTGTCAGATTTCCGCCTGGTCTGGGATTTGGGTGCCGACGACATTGCCTACGAGGGCCTGCGCTATTGGTCTCGCTGGTTTGACGAGGACTCGAGTCGTATTGACGAAGCCTATGCCAAGCTGGCGTACTTCGATTCCAAGAACTTTGCCCCTATGGTCAAATGCCCCGTGCTGTTTGGCACTGGCACAGCCGATATCGTCTGTCCGCCAGCGACGCAGTTTGCGGTCTATAACAACCTGACCTGCGAAAAGCGTCATGAGTTCTTTGAAGGCTTTGGCCACGAGGAGATTCAGGATTTTGACGATTTGATCATTCCGTTTTTCTGCAAGGGAGGGGAGGCTCATGTCTAAGTGCGAGAGCAATGTCAATGGGCTGATTGTCCCCGAGCTCGTGGGAATTCCTGGAACGGTTTCGTCAAGGCTCGCAGAATATCGGGACTGGCGCGGTGATGTCCAAGCAGATGTTTCTGATTTAGAGACATGCGCTTCGAATCTTGAGATTCAAGGCCTGGCCATTACGGCGATTGACTTTGTTAACCCCTGCGCCCGTTACTCGGAGGTCTCCTTTGAGCTCGGTGACGATGCGATTCACGCTCGTTTGATCGAGCCTGTCGGTCGTGCCCGAGTATCTGAGCGCGTGCCGCTGTGCCTGATGTTCCACGACATCGATCGGCCTGTGCGCGGCTGGCATCACATGACGAGATTTGCCGCCATGGGGTATGCCGTCCTCGCGCTGGATGACGATGTTGCTGGTGCGGACGACCTGCAGCGGGGGATTTCTTCGCCCGCTTTTGTCGAGCGCGTCCGTTGGGGTTGCGCGCTGGCGAAGGTGGCGCGCAATCTTGATGGCATGGACCCCGACCGCATCTTTGCATGGGGCGAGGGTCTAGGCGGCGGAGTCGCGCTGGCGGTTTCTGCTCTGGACGAGCGGGGTCTCGCCTGCACGGCGGTTGCCAATCCGCTTCCTGGCGGCCTCGAGGCGCTGTCGTCTCGGGTGCGCGGATCGGTGCTCATGGGCACATCGCTCATGGATACCGTGAGCGACCCCAAGGGTCAGTTTGCCGTATTCAACGGTCTTGAGTGTGACCGGAGGCATATCATCTATGCCAAATACGCTCACGAGCGCATCAATGCGTTCGAAAACGAAGTCGTCGACTTCTTTAACCAAACGTTCTACTCGTGTTCTTTGGCCTAGACGGCCTGAACACTGCCAACAAGAGTGGGTGGCACAGGGTCGCCCGCCAGACAACTAAGGAGATTCTTGTGGCAACTCAGAAATTCACCGGCGTTATCCCTCCCGTCGTTGTTCCCGATACCGAAGATCACCAGCTCGACGTTGCCTCCTTTGAGCGCAGCATTAACCGCATGATCGATGCCGGCGTCGATGGCCTGTTCTTCCTGGGCTCCTCGGGCGAGGTCGTCTTCTCCACCGACGAGCGTCGTCGCCAGATTATCGCCGAGGCCGTTCGTATCGTCGACCACCGTGTGCCCGTTCTGGTCGGCATCATCGATACCGAGACCGAGCGCATGATCGAGCACGGCAAGGTCGCTCAGGAGCTGGGCGCCGATGCCCTCGTCGCCACCTGCCCGTTCTATGCCCTGCAGGGCATGACCGAGGTTGAGGAGCACTTCCGCATCCTGCATGAGGAGCTCGACCTGCCCATCTTTGCCTATGACATTCCCGTCTGCGTTCACACCAAGCTCCCCTGGAAGCTCCTTGCCAAGCTCGGCGCCGAGGGCGTTCTGGCCGGCGTCAAGGATTCCTCGGGTGATGACATCTCGTTCCGCTACCTCGTTCAGGAGAACGAGAAGAACGGCCATCCGATGAGCATTCTCACCGGTCACGAGGTTGTTGTCGACGGCGCCTACCTCGGTGGCGCCGACGGTTCCGTCCCGGGTCTCGCCAACGTTGAGCCCGAGGGCTACGTGCGTCAGTGGAAGGCCGCTCAGGCTGGTGACTGGGCTACCGTCAAGGCCGAGCAGGATCGCCTCAATGAGATTTCGCACATTTGGGATGTCACCTCGGGCGTCCAGGGCTATGCCGGTGGCGTCGGCGCCTTCAAGACCGCTATGAACCTCATGGGCATCTTCGACAGCCCGACCATGCCGCGCCCGGTGAAGGCCATGACCGGCGAGAACGTCGAGGCGATTAAGAAGGTCCTTCAGGACAACGGTCTCCTGTAAAGCTTCCCCGGGCACCCGACCTCGCCGTTCAACCGTGCGGCCATGACCCATTAGGTTAATGGCCACACGGTTTCTCGGCGATCTCGGGCACCTGGAAAACCTTTACCGCGCTGTGACGGCTAGCCTGACGGCGCATTTCCTGTAGTTGTTTTTTATCTCCTAAGGAGAGCGACATGGAGAACAAGTACGTCTGCTCTGTCGATATCGGCGGAACTAAGATCGCGACTGCCATCATGGAGTACCCGGCTGACGGCAGCGTGCCCCATCCCGTATTTGAGGCCGAGGTTCCCACCGAGGCCCAGGAGGGCGGCGAGGCTGTCTTCCAGCGTATCGAGGCGTCCATCAAGGCTGCTCTCGAGGCGAATCCCGATGTCGAGGTCCTTGGCGTCGGTATCGGTGCTGCCGGCGTCGTCGATCCCAAGACGGGCGCCATCGCGTATGCCAACGAGATCATGCCCGGCTGGTCCGGCGTCCAGTTGGGGCCGCGTCTGCGCGAGGACCTCGGTCTTCCCGTTGCCGTTGTAGGCGACGTGCAGGCTCATGCTCTGGGCGAGGCCCACTGGGGCGTCGGCAAGGGCAAGTTCTCCGTCTTGTGTCTTGGCATCGGTACGGGCATCGGCGGCGCATATGTCGAGAACGGCCGCGTGATGCAGGGCTTCCATGGTGCTGCCGGTCATATGGGCCACATCGAGTGCTCGGCTGCCGCCGGCATTCCCTGCGCCTGCGGGCGTTCCGGCCATCTGGAGTCGGTTGCTTCGGGCACTTCCATTGGTCGTATGTACGATGAGCGCTTTGGTCGCGTCGACCCCAGCCGTCCTTCGGTCGGTCGCGATGTGAACGACCTGTGCCGTGCGGGCGACGCAAAGGCGACCGAGGTCATCCATGACGCCGGCTTTGCGCTGGGTGCCAGCTTGGGCTCGCTCGCTAACATCCTGGACCCTGAGGTCATCGTGCTTTCGGGTGGCGTGATTCACCAAGGTCCCGATTGGCGTTCGCAGACGTGGAAGGATTCGGTGCACGAGGGCTATGCCAGCCAAGCGCTCGATCCGCTTCAGGACACGCCGATCCTCATCGGTTCTCTGGAGGGCGATGCTCCGCTCATCGGTGCCGCCGAACACCTTCTTGCATCGTTGAAGTAAACATAACTACCAAGTGCGCCTTCTGAGGTGCCGCAGATTGACGTGAAAGAGGAGCGAAGCGTACTTCGGTACGCGAGCGACGGTTTGAACGTCAAGGTGCGGTGTCTCAGAAGGCTGTTTTGAGAAAGGTTGAGTCGAACATGACCGTTGATCCTTTGATCCAGTCCCTGAAGGGCAAGCTCGTCGTGAGCGTTCAGGCGTATATGGGCGAGCCGCTTCGTACGCCTGAGACCATGGCTCAAATGTCTCGCGCTTGCGAGCTCGGCGGCGCCGCCGCCATTCGCTGCCAGGGCCTTGCCGACATTGCCGCCATTAAGGGTCGCTGTGAGGTTCCTGTTATCGGCCTGTGGAAGGATGGGCACGAGGGCGTTTACATCACGCCGACGCTGCGCCACGCTCGCGCCTGCGTTGCTGCGGGTGCCGATATCGTGGCGATCGACGCCACCGATCGTCCGCGTCCCGATGGCAAGACCGTCGAAGATACTTTCCGTCCGCTGCACGAGGAGGGCGTGCTCCTGATGGCCGACTGTGCCACCATCGAGGATATTCGTCGTGCTGTCGACATGGGCTTCGACCTGCTGTCCACCACGCTGTCTCATGGTGTTGCCGCCATCGACTGCACCATGGCCGATGGCCCCGATCTGCCGCTCCTGCGTCAGGCGACCGAGGAATTCCCCGGCCTTCCCATCATTTGCGAGGGTCGCGTGCATACGCCCGAGGAGGCTCGCGCCGCGATCGATGCTGGCGCCTGGGCCGTTGTCGTCGGCACCGCCATCACGCACCCCACGAGTATTACGAGTTGGTTCAAGGCTGCGCTTGAGGCGTAAGACAGGCCTCGTATCCGCTCGGGGCGGTATACTCAATATAGGCAATTGACCGCGCGGGATCCGGGTTGCTGGGTCCCGCGCTTGTTTTCGGGAGGCAACACATGCAAAAGGGAGATGCCATGGATGCGGCGGAGCGCTCGGAGCGCATCCCCGATATCGTCATCATCACCGGAATGTCCGGATCAGGCCGCACACAGGCCATGCACGTGTTCGAGGACATGGGCTATTTTTGCATCGATAACCTGCCTCCGCGTCTCATCGCCCAGCTTGCCGAGCTCGTCGGCATCAATACGGGCGTGGGCAGGCATCTCGCCGTCACCTGCGATTTGCGTAGCCAGGGACTGTTTGACGAGTTGCTCGATGCGGTCGCCGCTCTCGAAGAGCGCGAGATGAGCTGCGACATCGTGTTCCTGGAGGCTTCTGACGAGGTGCTGATTCGTCGCTACAGCGAAAATCGCCGCCGTCATCCCATTGCCAAGCCGGGGGAGACTACGGCCGATGCCATTCAGCGCGAGCGCCTTCAGCTGCAGGGCGTGCGCGACCGAGCCGATATGATTATCGACACGAGCCGTCTGCGCACCTCTGCGCTGCGCAACAAGCTGCGTATGGCATTTTCCGAGCTGTCCGACCAGCAGCTTATGGATGTCCACGTGTTCTCGTTTGGCTTTAAGCACGGCATGCCCGTCGAAGCGGATATTATGATCGACGTCCGCTTCCTGCCCAATCCGTTCTACGATCCCGAGATGCGCACGATGACCGGTCTCGATAAAAAGGTCTCCGATTTTGTTCTGGACCATCCCAAGACGCAGGAGTTTTGGAAGGCTTGGACACAGCTGCTCGATACGGTCATGCCCGGTTATATCGCGGAGGGTAAGCCGCAGCTTTCTATCGCCATCGGCTGCACGGGCGGCCAGCACCGCAGCGTTGCCATTGCCGAGGCCACGGCCCGTTACCTGGAAGGCGCTCAGTATCATGTGAGCATCTCCCACCGCGACCTGTCGCGCGCCAACACGAAGGCATAGGCCTGCATGTCGTTTACCGCTGAGGTGCGCGACGAGCTTGCGCGCTGCGAACCCGAATGTGAATACTGCGACTTGTCGACGCTTGCCGCCCTCACGCGCGTGAGCGGTACGCTCTCGCTTACCGGCTCTGGGCGGTATCGTTTGACGGTTGCGACTGAGACGGGAGCCGTCGCGCGCACGATGATCACGCTGACGCATCGTATCCTTAAGCTCAAAACGGAGTTCACCGTCCGTAAATCTGTATTGCATAAGGTTCGAAACTACCTCATCACCTTGCCTGATCAGCCAGACCTGGATAAGGCCTTGGTTCTGCTGGGTATCCTCGAACGTAGGGGAGGACTTGTCGCCGGCGTACCCCGACATATCGTTGCCCGTCCTTGCTGTAGACTTGCCTATATCCGCGGCGCGCTCATCGCGGGCGGCTTCGTGGCCGATCCACGCGGCGATTTTCATTTGGAGATTGCTGTGCAGGGCGAGCAATATGCCAAGGGGCTTTGCGATCTGTTGGAGCAGATTGGGGTCCATGCTCGTGTTAATGCACGGCGGGGGTCATATGCCGTGTACATTAAGAGCGCCGAGGAAATCGAGCATCTATTAAAGCTGATTGGCGCCAAGCGCAGCGTTGCCGAGATTGAGGAGGCGCGCGCGGTCAAGTTGGTTAAGAACGATGTGAACCGTCGCGTGAACGCCGAGCTCGCCAACCAGACCAGAAGCGCCGGTGCCGCCCAACATCAGCTTGCGCTTATCGATGAGCTCGAGCAGCGTGGCCTTCGTGATGCGCTTCCGGATGCCTTGGCGGTCTTTTGCGACCTGCGCGAGCGCTATCCCGATCTGTCGCTGCGTGATTTGGGGGAGATGGCTGACCCTCCCTTGTCGAAGTCAGCCCTCTACCATCGTGTTTTACGGCTTGAAAAGCTCATTGAAGCAAACAGGTAGTTTGAAGTAACGACTTATATATGGATTTAGCTGCTATTTTAGTATTTAAAACGTTTTAACGTAAATTTGATTTTCAATTTCGAGCATTCTCGTGAAATTCAAGTCAAAAAAAAGGTATATTAGGCGAGTGGTTAGTTTGTGGGCCTCAACGGCGGGCGCTGTAGCTCGCGGGGGCCTTACGAAAGGAGACACAATGGCAGTAAAGGTTGCTATTAACGGCTTCGGTCGCATCGGTCGTCTGGCTTTCCGTCAGATGTTCGGTCATGAGGGCTCCGAGATCGTCGCTATCAACGACCTCACCTCTCCCGATATGCTCGCTTACCTGCTGAAGTACGACTCCACGCAGGGCAACTACGCTCGCGATCACGAGGTCGTTGCTGGCGAGGATTCCATCACCGTTGACGGCAAGGAGATCAAGATCTACAAGGAGGCCGACGCTAACAACCTGCCTTGGGGCGACCTTGACGTCGACGTCGTTCTCGAGTGCACCGGCTTCTACACCAGCAAGGCTAAGGCTCAGGCCCACATCAACGCTGGCGCCAAGAAGGTCGTCATCTCCGCTCCGGCCGGCAGCGATCTGCCCACCATCGTGTACAACGTCAACCATGAGACGCTGACCGCTGAGGACAACATCATCTCCGCTGCTTCCTGCACCACCAACTGCCTCGCCCCGATGGCCAAGGGTCTGAACGACTTCGCTCCCATCGTGTCCGGCATCATGACCACCATCCACGCCTTCACCGGCGACCAGATGCCGCTCGACGGCCCGCAGCGCAAGGGCAACTTCCGTCGCTCCCGCGCCTGCTCCGAGAACATCGTCCCGAACACCACGGGCGCTGCCAAGGCCATCGGCCTGGTTCTCCCCGAGCTCAACGGCAAGCTCATCGGTGCCGCCCAGCGCGTCCCGACGCCGACCGGCTCGCTGACCAACCTCTACGCCGTTGTTGACAAGAAGGTCACCGTCGACGAGGTCAACGCTGCCATGAAGGCCTACGCCGAGACCATCCCCGATACCTTCGCCTACAACGAGGACCAGATCGTCTCCCGCGACATCGTCGGCGAGACCCACGGCTCCATCTTCGACGCCACTCAGACCATGTGCTCTGACCTCGGCAACGGCCAGACCCTCGTTCAGGTCACCTCTTGGTACGACAACGAGAACTCTTACACCTCTCAGATGGTCCGCACCATCAAGTACTTCGAGAAGTTCGTTGCCTAATTTGGCTTTTAGCGAATAGCTCGTTGAGCGTCTAAAGAAGGGCGCGGCCTCATAGGGCTTACGCCCTGGGGTCGCGCCCTTTTTATAAGAAATCGTCTGCCGTAATGGGAGGCAGACACGTACGAAAGGTAGAAGCAAACATGGCCTTTACCAAGAAGACCGTCCGCGACATCGATGTCGACGGCAAGCGCGTTCTCGTCCGCGTTGACTTCAACGTGCCTATCAAGGATGGCGTCGTTGGCGACACCACCCGTATCAAGGCTGCCCTGCCCACCATCAACTACCTCGTTGAGCACAACGCTCGCGTCATCCTCATGAGCCACCTCGGCCGTCCCGAGGGCACCGGCTTCCAGCCCGAGCTGTCCCTCGAGCCCGTCGCCAAGAAGCTCGCTGAGCTCTCTGGTCTCGACGTTGCCTTTGTCGCCGACACCTACGGCGAGAAGGCTGCTGAGGCTGTCGCCGCCGTCGAGCCGGGCAAGGTCCTCGTTCTCGAGAACGTCCGTTTTGACAAGCGTGAGAAGAAGAACGATCCCGAGATCGCCAAGAAGCTCGCTTCCTATGGTGACGTCTTCGTCCTCGATGCCTTCGGCACCGCTCACCGCGCCCAGGGCTCCGTCGTGGGCCCCGCCGCTTACCTGCCTGCCGTCGCCGGCTTCCTGCTCGAGAAGGAGGTCGACACGCTGACCGGCATCTTCGCCGAGCCCGAGCGCCCCTTCGTCGCCATCGTCGGCGGTTCCAAGGTTTCCTCCAAGATCGGCGTTCTCGATCACCTCATCGACTCCGCTGACACCCTGATCATCGGTGGCGGCATGGCCTACACCTTCTTCCTGGCTCAGGGCCTGACCGTCGGTCAGTCCCTCAAGGAAGAGGACTGGGTCGAGCGCGCCGGCGAGATGCTCAAGAAGGCCGAGGAGAAGGGCGTCAAGATCCTGCTCCCCATCGACAACCGCGTTGCCGATCACTTTGGCGAGGACGCTGTCCCCGAGGTTGTCGCTTCCGACGCTATCCCCGACGATCGTGAGGGCATGGACATCGGCCCCAAGACCGAGGAGCTCTACGCCGAGGCCGTCAAGGGCGCCAAGACCGTGTTCTGGAACGGCCCCATGGGCGTCTTCGAGTTCGACAACTTCGCTCACGGCACCCAGGCTATCGCCGAGGCCGTCGCCGAGGCCGACTGCACCTCGATCATCGGCGGTGGTGACTCTGTCGCGGCTGTCAACAAGTTCAACCTGGCCGACAAGATGAGCTGGATCTCCACCGGTGGTGGCGCTTCCATGGAGCTCGTCGAGGGTAAGGCCCTGCCCGGAGTGGAGGCGCTTCTCGATGCCTAATCGCACCCTTCTTATCGCTGGTAACTGGAAGATGAACAACGACGTCGCCGAGGCCGCCAAGCTCGCCGACGAGCTGGCTCAGGCTCTGCCCGAGGTTCCGGCTGGCGTCGAGGTGCTCGTCTGCCCTCCGACCATTGACATCACCACGGTTCATGACCGCATTCAGGCTGCCCCCATCGCCCTCGGTGCACAGAACGTGTACTGGGAGGCCAAGGGTGCCTTCACCGGTGAGTCCTCTTGCGACATGCTCAAGTCCGCTGGCTGCACCTACTGCATCATCGGTCACTCCGAGCGTCGCGACTACTTCCACGAGACCGACGAGGATCAGAACAAGAAGGCCAAGGCCCTCGTTGCCGCCGGTCTTGTTCCCGTCTTCTGCTGCGGCGAGTCCCTCGAGGTCCGCGAGGCTGGCACCTATGTCGAGCGCGTCGTGAACCAGGTCAAGGCTGGCCTTGCCGGTCTTGAGATCACCTGCCCCAAGCAGGTCGTCGTCGCCTACGAGCCCATCTGGGCCATCGGCACCGGCAAGACCGCTACCGCTGAGGACGCCCAGGAGGTCTGCGGCGCTATCCGTGAGACCCTCAAGGAGATGTTTGGCGAGGAGCTCGCTAACGGCATCCGCGTTCTCTATGGTGGCTCTGCCAAGCCCGGCAACATCGCCGAGCTCGTCGCCAAGCCTGACGTTGACGGCGCCCTAGTGGGCGGCGCTTCGCTCAAGGCTGCCGACTTCGCCTCTATGGTCGTCAAGGCAGGCGAGTAGGACATATGGCACAGCGTCATCTTCCTGCACTCCTGATCATCATGGATGGCTGCGGCCTTGCTCCGGCCGATGGCGAGAACGCCGTCGCCGCTGCCAAGACGCCCTTCCTTGATAGCCTGTACGCTCAGTATCCCCACACCACGCTCGGTGCTTCGGGCGAGGACGTGGGCCTTCCCGACGGTCAGATGGGCAACTCCGAGGTAGGCCACCTCAACATCGGTGCCGGCCGCATCGTGTTCCAGGAGCTTTCGCGCATCAACAACGCCATCAAGGACGGCTCCATCGCCAAGAACGTGGTCTTCGTCAAGGCTATGGACGACGTCAAGGCCGAAGGCAAGACCCTGCATCTCATGGGCCTTATGAGCCCTGGCGGTGTTCATTCTCACATGAACCACGTCGAGGCTCTGGTCAAGATGGCTGCCCAGCATGGCGTCAAGACCGTTCGCGTCCACGCCTTCATGGATGGCCGCGACGTCGACCCGCAGTCCGGTGCCGGCTACATGAGCGAGTTCTGCGCTTTCCTGGCTAAGATCTCCGAGGAGACCGGTTGCGACGCTCGCGTTGCCACCGTTTCGGGCCGCTATTGGGCCATGGACCGCGACAACCGTTGGGAGCGCATCCAGCGCGCCTACGACGTCATGGTCAACGCGTCCGATGCCGATACCGACCCCGTTGCCGGTATCAAGGCCTACTACGAGAAGGATCCGCGCGGCGACGAGTTCGTCGAGCCTTTCGCGGCCCACAACGAGGGCATCCACGAGGGCGACGCGGCCATCTTCTTCAACTTCCGTCCCGACCGCGCTCGTCAGATGACCCGCGTGTTCACGGACAAGGAGTTCGATGGCTTTGAGCGCGAGCAGATTAAGCTCTCGCACTTTGTGACGATGACCGAGTACGATCCGACGTTTGACGTCGAGGTCGCCTTCCCCAAGACGTTCCCCGAGAACGTCCTGGCCGACGTTATCGCCGCCAATGGCCTGAAGCAGCTGCACACCGCCGAGACCGAGAAGTATGCCCACGTGACGTTCTTCCTCAACGGCGGCATCGAGGAGCCCAAGGAGGGAGAGGAGCGCGTGCTCGTCGCTTCCCCCAAGGTTGCTACCTACGATCTGCAGCCTGAGATGAGCGCTCCCGAGGTTACCGAGAAGCTCGTCGCCGCCATCAACGAGGATCGCGCTGATTTCTACATCGTGAACTTCGCGAACTGCGACATGGTTGGTCACACCGGTGTCTTCGACGCCGCCGTTAAGGCCGTCGAGGCTGTTGACGATGCCCTGTCCAAGGTTGTCCCGGCGATTCTCGCCAAGGGTGGCTTTGCGCTGATTACCGCCGACCACGGCAACGCCGATCACATGTTTGACGTTGCTTCCGACGGTTCCAAGCATCCGTTCACGGCTCACACCACCAACCGTGTGCCGTTCATCATCGTTGATGAGAAGGCGCAGCTCACCGGTATCGAGGACGGCCGTCTTTCCGATATCGCTCCGACCATGCTCACCATGGCTGGTATTGAGCCTTCCGCCGAGATGACGGGTCGCGTGCTCGCCACCGAGGCCTAAAGAAAACAACTAACGTTTTCTTGTAAGGGGGTTGTCCACGTTCGGGCAACCCCCTTTTGCGCTATTTCTAGCCCGTCCCCAAATGGCAGATGGGGGAGTGCTTGAGGTTGTGGTACAGTACTGGAGTTTGAATTGTTCTATTAAGGAGCTTATCTATGGGTCCGTTCCAGATTCTTCTGTTTGTCGTTTGGGCTGTGTCTGCCGTGGCGCTGACGATTCTTGTTCTGATGCACTCCGGTAAGGGTACCGGTGTTTCGGATATGATTGCCAGCTCGCTGTATAACTCCAGCTCTGCTACGGGTGTCATGGAGCAGAACCTTGACCGCCTGACGGTAATTATGGCCGTCGTTTTTGCTGTGTGTGTCGTTCTGTGCATGTTCTTCTTCCCGCAGGGCATCGTCGGCTACTAAGCATCGGCGTATATACGTTTGTAAAGGGTCCCGCATGTGCGGGGCCCTTTTTGTTTACAGACTTGTAATAGAGTCAAAATATCCCCACATACTTCGCCTAACTAAAGAAATTCTCGACCGTTAACCGGAATTAGCGCCATATTGTGCATAAAATGCGCTACTGTATTGCGAAACGTTGGTCCGCACTGCATAACCAGCCATAACGGCGGACCGCGTTTGAATGGTTCGATCGGGCTGTCTCGACGTTGCCCGGCCGAATTCACTTTGTCCTATCTCATAAGGAGGATGGCATGGCTGATTCTATGTTCCACCAGCCCGTTATGGGTCGTCGCGCCTTTGTTGGCGGCACCCTCGCTGCGAGCTCCATGGCTTTTCTTGCCGCGTGCGGCAAGAAGGGCGGCGACGCTTCCGGATCTGACTCCGGTTCGACGCTGAACTTCTACATCAACAACCCGGTCTGCATCGACCCCTACAACGTCCAGGAGGATCAGGGCACTCAGGTCGAGTACCAGCTCTTCGACGCTCTGACGGAGTACGACCCCGAGAAGGGTGAGATCGTTCCGCTGGCTTGCGAGTCCTTTGAGGCTAACGACGACGCTACCGAGTTCACCTTCAAGATCAAGAAGGCTAAGTTCCACAACGGTGACGACGTTACCTCCAAGTCCTTCAAGCTCGGTTGGGAGCGCCTGGTCAACACCAAGTCGGCCATCGCCACCGAGTATGGTCCTTCCGAGGTCTCCTATCACCTTTCCATGGTTGAGGGCTATGACGATCTGCTTGCCGGCAACGCTACCGAGCTCAGCGGTGTTACTTGCCCCGACGATGAGACCCTCGTCGTCAAGCTGTCTTCCGCTTACGCTGACTTCCCCTTCGTCGCCTCTCACCCGGCTCTGTCCCCGGTTCCCGAGTGCGCCGAGTCCGATGTCAAGAGCTTCTACCTTGCCCCGGTCGGTAACGGCCCGTTCATGATGGACGGTAAGTGGGAGGATGGCCAGGAGATCAACCTCAAGAAGTTCGATGATTACTATGGCGACAAGGCCAAGATCGACGCCATCCACTTCCAGGTCATCAAGGACATGGAGACCGCTTACAAGGAGTTCCAGGCCGGTAACCTCGATGTCTGCGACGTTCCCGTTGCTCAGATCGACGCCGCAAAGAAGGACCGTGGCGAGTCCAAGGACGGCTACACCATGGGTGACGGCGAGCATATGCTGCTCGGTGCCGAGCCTTCCACGTACTATCTGACCTGCAACACCACGGCCGAGCCGTTCAATAACGCCGACCTGCGCAAGGGCATCTCCCTGGCCATCAACCGTGAGGCCATCTGCAAGACCATCTTCAAGGGTACCCGTACCCCCGCCGACGGTATTGTTCCTCCGGGAATCGCCGGCTACAAGGAGGGCGCATGGGAGTTCTGCGCCTATGACGTCGACAAGGCTAACGAGTACCTCGACAAGGTCGCTCCCGCTGGCGCTAACGGCGATCGTGGCATTAGCGTGACCCTTTCCTACAACCAGGACGGTGGTCACAAGGAGATCATGGAGTCCATCATCGGCGACCTCGCCAAGGTTGGCGTTACCGCTGTCTCCGATACCCCTGAGTGGTCTGCCCTGCTCGAGCAGTATCAGAACTTCAACTATCAGTTCGGCCGTCTGGGCTGGATCGCCGATTACCCGATCATGGACAACTTCCTGTACCCGCTGTTCCACTCCGACTCCCTCGGTGGTGACAACCGCTCCGGTTACAGCAACCCCGAGTTCGATGCCAAGGTCGACGAGGCCCGCACCACGGTTGATGACGAGGAGCGCATCGCCAAGATGCGGGAGGCCGACGCCATGGTCGCTGCTGACTGCCCGGTTATCCCGGTGATGTTCTACACGCACACCATCGCTGGCTCTGACCGCGTCAAGCATCTCTATGTTGATCCGCAGAAGCACGCCGATCTGGGTACCGCCGAGCTCGCCTAAGGGTTTTGCAGCTTCCGTGAGGGTCAAGTATTTACGTAGACCTCATGGGAAACATACAGTTCTCCCTATCCTGGGGTAAACTGGCTGATGGTAATTTTGGGATGCCGGTCTGGCGATCGGCATCCCATTTAGGTTAATCCCTAGATAGGGGAGTGGTATGGGTAAGTACATCGTTAAACGTGTGCTTCAGTTCATCCCGGTGTTTTTGGGCGTTACGCTGATTCTGTTCGCCCTCCAGAATATCGTGCCGGGAGATCCGATCAAGCTGATCGGTGGAGACAAGGCTCTGTCCCCCGAGGTGGAGCTTCAGCTTCGCGTTCGCTATCACCTGGTCCAGACGGACGAGGACGGCAACGCGATCCTTGACGAGAACGGCGACCCCGTTCAAACGTCGCTCGTGGACCGTTACTTGTATTACATGAACGGCCTGCTTCATGGCGATCTGGGCAATTCGTACCAGCGCAAGCTGCCGGTTACGGAAATCTTTGCCCAGAAGTATCCGTATACGGTCAAACTTGCCGCGTGCGCCATCGTGCTCGAGGCAATCATGGGTATCGGTGCGGGTATCATTTCGGCGGTAAAGCGCTATTCCTTCTGGGATATTTTGGTAACGCTGACCACGTCGATCCTCGTTGCCGTTCCTGCATTCTGGCTCGGTATGCTGCTGCAGCTGTTCTTTGGCGTCATCCTTAAGGATGCCACGGGCGGTGCATTCTCCATGCCGATCTCGGGTGCCGGCGGTTCCAGCTCTCAGTATCAGGATTGGATGCACTATGTGCTTCCGACCATTACGCTGGCTTCGGTTTCGACCGCCTATGCTGCCCGCATCATGCGTTCGCAGCTGCTCGACGTCATGAACCAGGATTACATCCGTACGGCAAAGGCCAAGGGTCTCTCCAATCGCGCGATCATTATCAAGCATGCGCTTAAGAATGCACTCATCCCCGTCGTTACCTATATTGGTGTCGACTTCGGCGGCATGCTTTCGGGCGCCATCCTGACCGAGACGGTCTTTAACTGGCCCGGCATCGGCTTCGAGGTCTACCGCGCCATTAGCATGCGCGACTGGCCCATCGTTATGGGCGGCGTTACGCTCATTGTTGTCGTCGTTATGGTGATCAACCTGCTCGTCGACATTAGCTATGCATTCCTCGACCCGCGCATCCGCCTTGGCGGTCCGTCGGATAAGGCCTAAGGGAGGTACGTTTCATGCAGGAAACTGATTCTCAGCCTCAGGAGCAGGCTACCGCCACCAAGGCCGCATCTGCTCCCGCCAAGTCCCGCACGCTGTGGGGCGACGCTTTTAAGCGTCTTCGTAAGAACAAGCTCGCCGTTATCGGTGTCTGCTGGATCATCATCGTTGTTGTGGTCGCCCTGACCGCCGATCTGTGGGCTAAGCCCTGGCTCGGCTCTCCTACGGCTTCTGACTCGACCACCATGGCCGAGACTTCGCTGCTGGCTCCGTGTGCCGAGCACCCGTTTGGCACCGACTCTCTTGGTCGTGACATTCTCGTCCGTGTTATCTACGGCGCGCGCGTTTCGCTTTCCGTCGGTATTATGGCCACCGCCATCTCCACGGTGATCGGTCTGGTCATGGGCGCCCTGGCCGGTTTCTATGGCGGCATCTGGGATACGATCATCATGCGCTGTGCGGATATCTTCCTGGCGTTCCCGTACGTGCTGTTCGTTGTCGCCATGATCGCCGTTATCGGCCGTGGTCTTCAGAATGTCTTTATCGCCATCGGCATTCTCGGCTGGCCTTCGATTGCGCGCGTCTTCCGATCCGCGATCCTGACGGTCAAAGAGAACGACTATGTTGACGCCGCTCGCGCTATGGGTGCATCCGATGCGCGTATCGTTATGCGCCATATCTTCCCGAACTCCGTTGCTTCTATCGTGGTCTATGCGACCATGAACATTGGTGGCGCTATTCTGACCGAGTCTGCCCTGTCCTTCCTCGGTATGGGTGTTATTCCGCCTACGCCTTCGTGGGGCTCTATGATTCAGGACGGTCAGCAGTATCTTCTGACTGCTCCCTGGATGATGATTATGCCCGGTCTGGCAATTCTCTCGACGGTGCTCGCCTTCACCCTGTTGGGTGACGGTCTGCGCGACGCCCTCGACGTCAAGATGAAGGACGCATAAGGATGAAGAAGAACAAGAACTATGTGGACCTGAAGGACCAGCCGGTTCCCGAGGGCCAGCATCTGCTCGAGGTCGATGACCTTAAGATGTATTTCCACACCGAGGATGGCGTGGTTCGCGCTGTAGACGGTGTGTCCTACACGCTCGATCGCGGCGAGACCCTGGGCGTCGTCGGCGAGTCCGGCTCGGGTAAGTCCGTGACCGCCATGACCATCATGGGCCTTATCTCGATGCCTCCGGGAAAGATTGAGGGTGGTGACGTTCGCTATCGCGGTCGTTCCATCCTCGAGATGACCGAGGAAGAGATGCAACACATTCGCGGTAACGACATCGCGATGATCTTCCAGGATCCTATGACCTCCTTGAACCCGGTCTATAAGATCGGCAAGCAGGTGGGCGAGGGTCTTCGTCTGCACCGTGGCTACTCCAAGCAGGAGGCGCTCAAGCGCGCCACCGAGCTTTTGGACCTCGTGGGTATCCCCGAGCCCGAGAAGCGCGTCAATGAGTATCCGCACCAGTTCTCCGGCGGTATGCGTCAGCGCGTCATGATTGCCATGGCGCTTGCCTGCGATCCCGATATCCTGATTGCCGACGAGCCCACGACGGCTCTGGACGTTACCATCCAGGCTCAGATTATCGAGCTCATGCAGGAGATGCAGGAGAAGAACGGCAACGCCATCATCATGATTACCCATGACCTGGGCGTCGTCGCCGATATGGCCGACAAGATCATGGTTATGTACGCCGGTCGTCCCGTCGAGTTCGGTACTGCTGAGGAAATCTTCTACGAGAGCCGTCACCCCTATACCTGGGGCCTGATCCGCTCCATCCCGGAGCAGGCTATCGATGAGAAGAAACCGCTTACGCCGATTCACGGCAACCCGCCTTCGCTCATGAACCTGCCCGAGGGCTGCGTGTTCTCGCCTCGTTGCCCCTATGCGACCGATAAGTGCCGCAAGCAGCGCCCCGAGCACGTTGTCACCGAGTCTGGTCACTACTCTGCGTGCCACTACTCCGGTGACCCCGAGTTCCTCAAGAACGCTCCTGAGACGTCCCGTACGCGCAAGGATTCCAAGAAGGGAGGCGAGGCGTAAATGGCAGATAAGAACGAGCGCACTCCGCTGCTGAAGGTCGAGCACCTCTCTAAGGAATTCCCCGCCGAGTCCGGCATGTTCGCCAAGCGCTTTTCCAAGCGCGTCGTCTCTGCTGTGAACGACATCTCGTTTGAGATTTATCCTGGCGAGACCTTTGGTCTGGTTGGCGAGTCTGGTTGCGGTAAGTCCACCACGGGCCGCACGATTATGCGCCTGACCCAGCCGACTGCCGGCAAGGTGTTCTTCCAGGGCAAAGATGTTGCCGAGATGAGCAAGCATGAGATCAAGGACATGCGTCGCGAGATGCAGTTCATCTTCCAGGACCCCTATGCTTCGCTGAACCCCCGTATGACCATCGGCGAGATCGTCTCCGAGCCCATGACTATTCACGGCGTGGGCACCAAGGAGGAGCGTATCGAGCGTGTTCGCGAGCTTCTCGACGTCGTTGGACTGAACCCCGAGCACATCAACCGCTATCCGCACGAGTTCTCGGGCGGTCAGCGTCAGCGTGTCGGCATCGCCCGCGCCTTCGCTTTGAAGCCCAAGCTGATCATCTGCGACGAGCCCGTTTCCGCTCTGGATGTTTCCATTCAGGCCCAGGTTCTGAACCTGCTCAAGGAACTTCAGGACAAGTTTGGTACGGCGTATCTGTTTATCGCCCACGACCTGTCCGTCGTGCAGCACATCTCCGATCGCGTTGCCGTTATGTATCTGGGCAAGATGGTCGAGGTTTCGGACTGGAAGACGCTCTATAGCGAGCCTCACCATCCGTACACGCAGTCGCTGCTATCTGCTGTGCCGGTGCCCGATCCGGATATCCAGAAGACCCGCAAGCGTATCATCCTCGCCGGCGATCCGCCGTCGCCGCTGGATCCGCCGACCGGCTGCCGTTTCCACACGCGTTGCCCGATCGCGCAGGGCATCTGCTCAGAGAAGCTTCCTGAGTTTAAGGAAGTTGCCCCGGGCCACTGCTGCGCCTGCCACTTCGCGGAGCCGTTCCCGATCAAGGAATCGCACATCGACCTGTAGCCGGTTGTTATCGTCCGGGCCCGTGCTGGTCTTAGTTTTCAGAACGTCCTCGACCATGGAAACCCCCTTATCCTGCTCCTTCGGAGCTGCGGATAAGGGGGTTTCCTGGTCTGCGGAATGTTCTGAAAACTAAGTCCAGCACGGGCCCTGTGTTACCACTGCAGAGGGGTGCGATTCCTAAATCGCTCACTTTATCTAATAAGATATTTAGCGAGGCCGGAGCTTTAGCTCCGGCCTCCCCATATAAGGGCTCGGCTTTGCCGAGCCACCAAATTTACATCAGCCCCCAGAACATGTTTGAGAACTGTGCCTGAAGTATGTATTTGCAGGCCCCGAATCGGTGTTGCCTCCCGGCGCATTCCGCACTGATATTTTCTGTATTGAAGACGTCGATGATGCACCCGTATACCA
>CAUFXK010000010.1 GCA_959596495.1 uncultured Collinsella sp.
CCGATCACAACGACGACCTCGCCGCGGTCGACCGAGAGATTGATGTCGTTGAGGACGTGTAGATCGCCATAGTGCTTATCGACGTGTCTGAGCTCGATCAACGGCTGATTGCCGGTGGAAGAGGTGCTCTGTGCCATGGTGCTCGGCTCCTTATGACTCGAAATGGTAAAGCGTTAGCGGATGATGGTCGCGCCGGTCTTGTGCGAAACGTAGATGGCGGCCTTGTTGATCGCGACGTTGATGAGGATGTAGATGACCGCGATTACCAGGTAGACCGACACGAGGGCGTCGTAGTTGGTAATGAGCACACGGGCATTTTGCATGAGGTCGGGGTAGCTCACCACATAGGCGACGGTGGTGTCTTTGACTACGACCACAAGCTGCGAAATCAACGACGGAATGATAAACCGAATAGCCTGCGGCAACACGATTTTAAAGGTGATTTTGGCCTTGGAGAGACCGAGCGCCTGGGCTGCCTCGACCTGACCGCGCGGCACGGCATTGACGCCGGCGCGGAAAATCTCGGCCAGCACGCCGGCCGCAGCGAGCGCGACAGGCAGTGTGAGCATCCAAAATGACGGTAGCGCGATCTTGTACTGGGGCAGCACCAAAAAGAAGAAGTAGATGAACAGCAGGCTCGGCACGCCGCGGAAGAAATCGGTGAGCACACGGCAGACCAGCTGTAACGGCTTGATGCCGCTGGTACGGCCGAGCATAAGGGCTAAGCCCAGTACCAGTGCAATGACGCCGGCGGTGAGTGCAACTTTAACGGTGCCCTCAAAGCCGGCAAGCAAGAACTTCCAGGTGGTTAAGTGCGTAAAGAAATACCAATAGTGGACCGAAAGCTGGCCGGTCACATAAAAGCGCTGCAGTACCAGGACGGCGAGCGCGGCGACGGCAACAAGCGAGATGGCGGTGCCGATGCGAATCTTGGCGCGCATCTTGGGGCCGGGAGCCTCGTAGAGCGCATCGCGCATGGTAAGCGCGGAGGTGGAGTGCTTGCTCATCGGAGGATCCTCACCTTCTTATCGATGTAGTTGCCAATGTGGCTCACCACAAAGGCCGTGCCCAGGTAGCCGAGCGCCGAGATAAAGAACGCGGCGACGCCGCCGAGCGAGCGCGTGTTGATGTAGCTCACCACGCCAGTGAGCTCCTGCGGTTTAAGCGGCACCTGACTGCCGAGCGCGGTGGTAAGCATGACGGCGATAAAGAGGTTGGTCATGGGCAGTACGCTCGAGCGCAGCGCCTGCGGAATCACGATCTTGGCGAGGATACGGCTGAAGCTCATGCCGAGCGAGCGGGCGGCTTCCACCTGGCCGACGCCGACGGTGTTGATGCCACTCATAAAGTTCTCGGAGCCAAAGGCCGAGCCCAAAAAGACCGTGGCGACGATAACGCAGGTGCGGTAGGGCAGGACGACCTTGAGCGGTGGCAGTGCGTAGACGACGATGATGAGCAGCGCGATGCCGGGGATGTTACGGAAGACCTGGACATACAGGTCGCCAAAGATGCGCAGCGGCTTGAGCGGCGACACGCGCATCACAGTGACGGCGACGGCCAGCACCATGGCGATGGCAAACGACTCAAGCGTCATGCCCCAGGTTGCTAGCAGCGCGTCGATATAGTTCTGGCCATAGAGCGACCAGAGCTCGGAGAGACTCATGCGGACCTCCCGCCGATAAGGAAAGGGGCTCCCGTGTGTACGGAAGCCCCGACAACTCAGTGAGGAAACAGTTTACCGCAATAAAGCGCATCATGCGTTTCCATATGGTTTCGTTGCGGCCGTTACCAGGCTCGCTGCCTAGGCGCCGATCTCGGGCAGCTCGGGAACATTGGTGTCGCCCGTACGGTCACCGATGCAGATCTGCCACAGCTCAGTCCAGGTGCCGTCGTCCTCGATCTTCTTAAGGAAGTCGTTGACAAAGGCGACGCCGTCGGAATCGAGCGGCAGGCCGATGCCATAGGGCTCCTTGCTGCCGAAGGGCTTGCCGGCGATCTTGTACTTACCGGGCTCGCGGACCAGGGCGCTCTGCTGCATGTTGTTATCGATGACATAGGCGTCAACGCGACCCTGCTGGAGTGCCTGACGGGCCTCCTCGTCGGTCTTGAACTCCTGCTGGCTGGCCTTGGGGGCGAACTCCTCCAGGATGGCGGGGCCGTTGGAGCCGGACTGGACAGCGACGTTCTTATCGGCCAGGTCGTCGACGCTCTTGATGTCGTCGTTGTCGGCGAGCACCAGGATGGCCTGCTGGGTGTAGTAGTAGGGGCCGGCAAAGGAGACGAGCTTCTTGCGCTCGTCAGTGATGGTGTAGGTGGCAAAGACGGCGTCGACCTGGCCGTTCTGCAGGACGGACTCGCGCGTGTCCGAGGTCACCTGGGTGATCTCGACCTTGTTCTCGCCCAGAATGTAGTTGGACAGGAGCTGTGCGATACCGGCGTCGAATCCGCGGGTCTGACCGTCTTTCTCGTTGAGGAGGGAGAAGAGCGTGGAGGTCTGAACGCCGCCGATCTTAAAGACGCCGGCATCCTTGACGGCCGTCGCCCAGGTGCTGGCGGCGATGGCGTCGTCATCGGCCTTGGGGCCGTTGTCGACGAGCTTGTCGAATGCCTTAGCGTCGAGCGTGGTGGAAGCCTCGGTATCTTCGGAGCTCTTGGAGGAGCCGGCGGCGGAACCCTTGTCGGCCTCGGCGCTGGTGTCGGAGCAGCCGGCAAGACCAAGGCCGGCGACGGTTGCGAAGGTGGCGGCAACGAAGCCGCGGCGGTCGAGAACGACCTGCTGGGAGAGGTTCTTGCTCATGGGAGAACACCTTTCTCAATAAAATCCCTAGCGGTTGAGTAGAGTTATACCCTATCCCGCTCAGACGGGTCAACACGAAATAACTCAGAAACATACTTACCTTATGGGTTATTGTACCCACCAAAAGGGGACAGGCACCTTTGCGGTGGTTTGGGCGGGTGCGGCGGCATGCCTTACTGTTTTGTCTCAATCTGTAACATCTGCAGCCATTTTTGCCGAGTAACTGTTACAGATTGAGATTTACAGATTGAGATTTTCTCTTCAGCGGAATTCGAATGTCTCGATCTGTAACAGTTAGACGGGCAAAAGGTCTCTATCTGTTACAGATTGAGACAAAGGTCAGGGGCAAAGACGGTTTGTCTCGATCTGTAACAGTTAGACGGGAATTCGGGCCATAGATGTTACAGATTGAGATAATCGCGCCGCGAAAATAAAAACCTCCGCAGGGGTGCTTTCCTTGCGGAGGTTTTCTTACTCGTTGAGTAGCCTTACGGCTTCGGCGGCCATGTTCTCGACCGTCATGCCGTTCTGAGCGAGCAGCTCGTTGGGGTCGTAGCGGTCGGGGAAGCCCTTGGCGATGCCGAAGGTGCGCGTGCGCAGCGGTGTGCAGGCCAGGTAGCACGCCACGCGCTCGCCCCAGCCGCCGTCCAAGATGCCGTCCTCGAGGGTGACGACAACGCGATGCTCGGCGGCAAGGCTGTCGAGGAACTCACGGTCGAGCTCAGTTGCATGGCGCGGGTTGACGAGCGTGGCCTCGATACCGTACTCGGCTGCCAAACGGTTTGCTACGCGCTCGCCCAGCTCAAAGAAATCGCCGAGCGCGAGCACTGCTACGTCGCGACCCTGGCGCACCACGTTGTAACGAACGGCGCCGTAATCGGCGTCCTCGGCAGGCGCCAAGTCGGGGCGGCTTACCAAGCCAATGCCCGGCACGCGAATCGCCACGGGATGCTCGCGGTGATCGAGCGACCAGCTCAGCATGGACAGATATTCCTCCATGCAGGTCGGCGCCAAGTAGTGCATGTTGGGAAGACCGCCCAGCATGGAAATATCAAAGAACGAGAGGTGCGTCTCGGATGTGGTGCCAAAGATCGACGCGCCAAATACCAGGATGGTCGCCGGGGCGTCGTTGAGGCACAGGTCGTGCCACAGTTCGTCGTAGGCGCGCTGCAAAAAAGTGCCGTACACACCAAAGACCGGCTTGGCGCCCGAGCGCGCAAGCGCGGTGGCAAAGGTCACGGCATGCTCCTCGGCAATGCCCACATCGACAAACTGCTTGCCTGCCGCGGCGCGAAGCTCGGGTGTAAAGCCCATGATGTAGGGCGTGGCGGCCGTGATGCCAACGACCTGCGGATCGCGCTCGATGGCGGCGCTGAGCGCCTCGCCCGTAATGTCGGCATAGGTGCGCGGCGCAGGCTCGCTCGGATGGCCCGGGCAGAGCTTGCGCCCGGTTGCCATGTCAAACGGACCCACGTGGTGCCAGCGCTCGGGGTCGCTCTGGGCCGGCTCAAAGCCCTTGCCCTTGGCGGTGGAGACGTGCAGCACGATGGGATGATCGATATCGCGCAGCTCCTGCAGCGCGTCGACGAGGGTCAACACATCGTTGCCGGCGTCCAGATAGCGGTAGTCGAGCCCCATCGCGCGGAAAACGTTGCGCTCGCAGGTGCCGTTGCTGGCGCGCAGCTCGGCCAGATTGCGATACAGGCCACCGTGGTTTTCGGCGATGGACTGGTCGTTGTCATTGACGACGATGATCAAGTTGCTGTCGAGTTCGGCGGCATTGTTGAAGCCCTCAAACGCTAGACCGCCCGAAAGCGAGCCGTCGCCAATGACGGTAATGACGTTGTAGATGTCGCCTGCCAGGTCGCGCGCGTGCGCCAGGCCGCAGCCCAGGCTCACCGACGTGGAGGTATGGCCCATGGCGAACAGGTCGTGCTCGGACTCGTCGGGATTGGCAAAGCCAGAGGCCTCGCCGTAGCGTGCCGGGTCGATATAGGTATACGCGCGCCCAGTCAGCGCCTTGTGGGCGTAGGTCTGGTGCGAAACGTCAAAGACAATTTTGTCGATGGGGGAGCTAAACACGCGATGAAGCGCAACCGTAAGCTCAACGACGCCCAGGTTGGGGGCAACGTGCCCGCCGACGGCGGCGGAGCTTTCGAGGATTGCCTGACGGATCTCGCCGCAGAGCAGCGGAAGCTCGGCGCGGTCGAGAGCCTTGACGTCCTCGGGCGTTGTCGTTTGCGTAAGCAGCATCGTTGTGGGTTACTCCATGCGAATCGAGCACCGGCGCTCCCTCGGCCGGCACAATTGCACAAGACAGTCTCGCACATTTTGGCGTTTGATATGTGACGGCGGCGCGGTAATTCGCCAACTGGCGGGGCAAAACGTTTTGCCCGATGCCATACTGATAAGTTCCATGGTGATTTTATTCATTGCGTGCAGGCTGTGGCTTGCCGTCGAGAGCCGCTGGAAGGAGGCCGCATGTCCGAAACCGTTCGTGCCGAGAAAATCGCGCGCGAGGTTGACTATGCCGCCCGTCAACTGGCGCAGGCGGGCCGTCTGGACCTGACGCGCGAGTTTATCCAGCATGGCGATGTGACGGTCTATGCGCATGTGACCTCGGTGGCGCGGGCAAGTCTGTCCTTTGCCGAGCGCCTGGGCCGTGCTGGCATTTCGGTCGACCGCGCCTCGCTGCTGCGCGGAGCCTTGTTACACGATTACTTTCTCTACGATTGGCATGACTCTGATCCGAGCCATCGGCTGCACGGATTTCGGCATCCATTTTTTGCCTTGGCACGTGCCGAAGAGGATTTTGAGCTGACGCCGCGCGAACGGAATATTATCGCGCGACATATGTTTCCGCTGGTGCCAGTGCCGCCGACGTGTCGCGAGGCATGGATTGTGTGCCTGGCTGATAAGTGGTGCGCGCTGCGTGAGACGGTCGCCGGCCGTCTGCCGCGCAAAGGCGGCGCGAACGATTTGAACGAGGGCTCGAGTGACGGCTCGAGTAAAGAATCGAGCGAAAAGAGGAGAGGGTAGACGGTGGGAACCGCGATTGATATGGCATTTGACGGCGCGACACTTGCCGCCTGCCCACTCTCAGCGCTGGTACTCTCGTTTGCCTTTTACGGGTTTTGCGGCTGGGCGTGGGAGTCGACAGTCTGCGCCATGCTCAACCACGGACGCTTTGCCAACAGCGGTTTTTTGCTGGGGCCGTGTTGTCCTATCTATGGTGTGGGCGGCATAGCCTGCTGGCTTTTGCTGCGCGGGATTCCGGATGCCTCGAGCCAGTTTGTTGCCGCGGCGCTCGTATGCAGCGTGATTGAGTACGGCGTAGGCGTTTTGTTGGAAAAAACAACAGGTGCGCGCTTTTGGGATTACTCGCACCTGCCGTTTAACCTGCACGGACGCATCTGCCTGTACTGGGCCTTCGCGTTTGGCTTGGGTGCGTTGTGCATTTGCCGTTTAGTGGAGCCGGCATTGCTGGGGCTGCTTGGCCATCTGCCGGTGCCGATTGTGCGGCTGTCCGCCTTTATCGTCGCGGTCGCGATGATGGTCGACGCGGTGTGCTCGTTGGCCAGCTGGCGCCGCCTGTCCGATCAGCTTGAGCGTGTGCGTGCCGACCTTGCCGACCGCATCAACGAGTCGCTTGCCGATGCCTCGGACTCAATGCTCGAACGTATTCCCGATTCGGCGATCGACTCGGTGGCGCAGACGCATATCCGCGGTCGCGCCGTTAACGCGTGGCTGGCCGAGCTGGGTGACGCCGCGCTCGATGCCCTGCGCGAGAAGGCTTCGATGCCGACGTTTATCTCGGATGGTGCTCGCGGCCTGGCGCTTGCTGCCCGCCGCGTTGCCGATGCCGCGCCGAGCATGTCGCGTCCGTCGCTCAGTCGTCGCCTTGCCGGCAAGCGCATGAGCCGTCCGGTGCCGAGCGTGTCACTCAGCCGTCGCGACCTGCGCTTCTTTAACGCCTTCCCGCGTCTGCGCATCAATCGCTACGAGGGCGTCATCCGAGCTACCGACCTCCGCGATCGAGCCCGCGAGCTGTTCCGGCGCTAGCCAGAGCGGGGCCAAGCGCGCCCTTCTCGTTCGCACGTTTCCCGTTCGTTTCGCGCCCGTTGCCGCGCCGTTTCCAAGATTGCGGCACCGTTTCCATTCGACAACGCGGCGTTTAACAACGCCGTATCTGGTCTACACCAGTTGCCCCTCGGCCGCATTATGGGCGCCGACAACGTCCATGCGACCAAGGGGGAGCGAATGTACGATACGGGATCGACAACGTTTATGCTCATCTGCACCATGCTCGTGTTTTTAATGACACCGGGTCTGGCGTTTTTCTATGGCGGCCTGTCCAGGCGCAAAAATGTCATCAACACCATGCTTATGTGCTTTGGCGCCATTGGCCTGGTTGGTGTGCTGTGGATTGTTGCCGGCTGGTCGCTGGCCTACGGCGGCGACGGTTCCAGCCCGTTTATTGGAGGCCTTGACCAGCTGCTGTGCCTGCCGGTGCTCAACCAGGTGCTGCAGGCGGCCGAGGGCAATGCCGCGGACGGTGCCGTCTACCCTCAGATCATCAACATCGCCTTTCAGATGGCGTTTGCCATGATCACGGCAGCTATCGTCACGGGCAGCCTGGCCGGTCGCGTTAAGTTTGGTGCCATGACGGCCTTCCTGGGCATTTGGCTGCTTGTGGTCTATGCGCCGCTCGCCCACATGGTTTGGGGCGGCGATGGCTCCTTTATCGGCGACATCATCGGCGCACTCGACTTTGCCGGCGGCGACGTGGTGCACATTTCGTCTGGTCTTACCGGCCTGGTCCTCTGCTTAATGCTCGGCCGTCGTCGCGGTTTTGGCATGGTGAGCTATCGTCCGCATAACGTACCGTTTGTGGCGCTGGGCGCCGGCCTGCTTTGGTTTGGCTGGTTTGGCTTTAACGGCGGCAGCGAGTTTAAGGCCGACGCCGTGGCGGCACTCGCCATCCTCAACACCGTGACGGCCAGCGCGGCAGGCATGGTCTCGTGGCTTGCCGTCGAGCGCGTGCACACCGGTCGCCCCACGCTGGTGGGTGCCAGCACCGGTCTGGTTGCGGGCCTTGTGGTGGTCACGCCGGGCGCGGGCTTTGTCGAGCCGTGGGCAGCGTTGGTCATGGGCCTGATCGTATCGCCCGTCTGCTACCTGGCCATCAGCCATCTTAAGACCAAGTTCGGCTACGACGACGCGCTCGACGCGTTTGGCTGCCACGGCATTGGCGGCATCTTGGGTGGCGTGCTCACGGGTCTGTTCTGCGTGCCGGGGCTTTCGTGGACCGGTAAGGGCGGCCTATTCTACACGGGCGACGTGTCGCTGCTCATCTCGCAGGTCCTGGGCATTGTGGTGACGGTCGCTATTGTGCTGGTGCTCGACTTGGCAATCGCCGCGGTGGTCAAAGCGCTGTTCCACGGTAGCCTGCGTGTGGGCGAGGCCGACGAGGCGCTGGGCCTGGATGCCAGTCAGCACGGCGAGAGCGCGTACCCCTCCTTCTCGGGACTCGATTAGCAGCTTCCCCAGGCTCCGCACCTTGCCGTTCAATCGTCGCGCGGCTTCCCCAGGCACCGCACCTTGGGTTTCAAACCGTCGCTTGCGTACAAAAGTACGCGGCGCTCCTCTTTCAACCCAATCTGCGGCACCTGGGAAACCCGCCTCATTGAATGGCAACTCATTTCTTTTATTGAAGAGAGGAATTCACTATGAAGAAAATTACGGCGATCGTTCGTGCTGAGAAGCTTGAGGTTCTTAAAGATGCGCTGTTTGCTGCTGATGTTCGCGGTATGACTATCAACCAGGTGCAGGGATGCGGCGCGCAGCATGGCTGGAAGGAATACGTGCGCGGCAACGAGTTGCTCGTCAACACGATCCCCAAGGTGCAGTTCACCCTCATCTGCGCCGACGAGCATGTCGACGGTATCGTTGACATTATCTGCAGCGCCGCTCGCACCGGTGCCGTCGGCGACGGCAAGATTTGGGTCGAGCCGGTCGAGGATGTTATCCGCATCCGTACCGGCGAACACGGCCCCGCCGCGGTGTAGGGCCGACCGTCTGTCATCTGCAACGTTAAAATACTGCAGTGAGGCATAAGGCTTGTGTTGCGGATGGACGGATTATGGGTCGCAATAAATATCCCGAGGAGACGGTCGCGAAGATTCTCGACGCGGCACTGGAGCTATTCTGTGCACAGGGTTATGAGGGGACGAGCATTCAAGATATCGTTGACCGTCTCGATGGCATGACCAAGGGCGCTGTCTATCATCACTTCAAGAGCAAAGAAGAGATTTTCAACGCCGCGTTTGATCGGGCGATGGCTCCCGTCGTCGAGGCTCGTCAAAAGCTTTTCGAGGACCGGCGCCTTGACGGGGCGCAGAAGCTCCAGCGCCTGTACTCTGCGGATTCGATCGTTCCCCAGGTAGAGCTGTGGCGACGTATGAGCCCCGCTGCCGACCCCATCAAGAGCTCGCGCTTATTGGCGATTCAGTTTCAGGGCACATTTGATGAGTCAGCCAATCGCTGCCTATTGCCCATCATCCGGGAAGGCGCGGCGGATGGCTCTCTCACATGCGAGTACCCGGAGCAGGCGGCAGAGGCCATAGCGCTCCTTGCGAATCTTTGGCTGATTCCGCTATTCAGACCAAACGATTCGCTTGAGGCGATGCTCGCGAGGGCAGAGTGCCTCTCTAGGATGTCCCGTGCGCTTGGAATCGACCTGGGGCAGGACGTTTGCGAGACTACCAAGAAGGTCTGGAATGCCTGGACGGCAGACATCTAGATAGATACCAACGGTATGTATTGTGTGGAGGAACGCGCCGGCGCTACCCGGAGAAAGTTGGCTGTACATAATACATACCAATAGTATGTATCTGGGGAGAGTTTTGCATGTCCATCGAGCGGAAAAGACTTGACGCGGCGGGTGCCGATACAGTCCGTCGCGCGAGCACACGGCGGTTTGCCGCCTTGCTGCTGGCCCAGGCATGCTTGCTTCTGGGAAGTGTCGTTCTCTGCTTTGCTTATCCACTTTATGTGCTGGACGAGACGGGCTCTGCCACCGCATATGGCCTTGTGGGGGCGGTGTCTTTTCTTCCTTATCTTGCGGCAACACCTTTGGGCGGTGTGCTTGCGGACCGCGCGGATTGCGGTCGCATCTTCAGCGTTCTTGGGATGGCGCTCGCGGCGGTGACTGCTTGCATGCCCCTGTGCCGGAACGCGTTTGGCTGCGTCTCGTCGACAATAGTGTTGCTGTGTACCGACTATGCCGCTCAGGCAATCTGCAAACCTGCGGTTCAGGCCGCTATTCCCGAGCTGTTGGGTGAAGATCAGGTTGAGCGAGGGTGCGCCTGGGCTTCTCAAGTCACGATGGGGGCAAACATCCTGGGCCCCTTTGCCGGGGCGGCCCTTTACGGCTGGGCTGGAATCGATGGCGCAGGAGCCGTGGCATCTTTGGGCTTTGCCTTCTCCGCAATTGTTGGCACGCTGTTTTCTCGGGCGCCTTCATGCAACAAAGAAAGAGATGCGAAAAAGGGCCAGGGCCCCGATCTTGGCCTACGTAATGCGATTGCTTTCTTTGGGGCTAAACAAACGCTGTTGCTCACAGTTTTGCTGGTAGCGTTGTTCAACCTGGCGCTCGCGGGCGCCTCGTTGGGTACCCCCGTTGTCGTTTCAGTGCATCTCGGGGCGTCCGCTCAATGGGTTGGCCTCATTGAGGGGACGGCCGGGGCCGGCGGACTCGTTGGCGGACTAATGGTCGGTATGTCACCGTATAGGTTCAACGCGGGGCACATGGGGCGATACATCCTGTTGTCGACTCTTGGGGTCGTTCCGGTTTGGATATCGTTGGCGATCGGCGCGCCCGCATGGGCCGCATGCATCGCCTATTCGCTCGGCATGTTCTGGGTGATGCTGTGGGCCAATATCGCTTCGATCGAGCTTATTGGGCGCGTGCAGCGCGAGGCTGCAAGAGGGGTGAGAGGAAAGGCTCTCTCGATTGTTCACCTGCTGCTTTCGTGCACCACTCCGATAGGGCAGATGGTTTATGGCTACGCTTACGACATGGCAACGCCTGCGGTCGTTATGGCGGCGATGGTCGCTGCCGGCGTGCTCGTCGCTCTTTTGCTCGGCATGTTTGAACGCAAAGGGGCGGGCGAGTAAGGCCTTGGGCGGTGTAAGCCCTCGCGTAAGGTTTGCTTACCCCGCCGTTTCCAGTTCTCCTGCTCGTCTACAATATCGTGCAGACGAAAGAGAGGTATGTCCATGATCAAGATGTTCGCGAGTGATTTAGACGGAACGCTGCTTAACGCCCTGCACGAGGCAGATGGGACTATCCGCCGCGCCATTCGCGAGCTGACCGAGGCTGGCTTGCATGTGGTTCCCGCGACCGGACGCTCGACGCTGCCGATCGGCGAGCATGGCTTTACAGGCCTGGCGCTTGACGCCTGCTGCTCCAACGGATCCATCGTGCGCGACAGTCATGGCGAGGTGCTCAAAACCTGGACCGTCGACCCGCAGATCACCGAGGAGCTACTCAAGGAGTTTCCGGATATCTGCTTTGACTGCTCCACGCCCGACGGCATGTTCTCGAGTGGTTCGTTCGAGATGCACCAGGCGGGCTTTAAAAAGGACAGCCCCATCAAGCGTATCGTGATGCGTGGCATGCGTGCACGTGGCGGCTATCACGAGGAGCAGTATTTCGACCAGTCGATCGGCGACATCTTGCGCCACGATGTGTGCAAGATCAACTGTCGCGTGACCTCGCGCGAGCTGGAGCGCGACCTTAAGGCGTATCTTGCCGAGCGTTCGGACCGTGTGGTCAACGCGCCGTTTGACCCCGTGATGTTCGAAATCACGGACGTGACGTGCAACAAGGGCGAGAGTATTGCCTGGCTGGCGGGCTACTACGGTATTGCCGAGGACGAGGTCGCGGTCTACGGCGACGGCGGCAACGATATCGCCATGCTCAAGCGTTTCCGCCACAGCTACGCGACCAAAAACGCAAGCGATGCAGCTAAGGCCGCCGCGAGCGCAACTATCGGCAACTGCATGGTCCACGCCGTCCCCAAACACATGCTCGCCACCATGCGCAAGCAGAACTCCTGCACCGTCATCGAATAATGTGACAAAGGGACTGTCCCTTTGTCACAGTGGGGACGAGCTTCTTTAAACACGAACATATATTCGCATATTTAACTGCGCTTTGATAGAATCGGTATCGTTGGCGGCAGTTCCATGTGCCGGGCAGCGCCCTCCATCTGATGGGAGGTGATGCCCATGACCGATTTGATTGATTTCGTGAGGCTCCTGACCGCATTGGTCTCGCTTCTTACGACGCTTATCGGACTTTCCGAGGCACTCAAGCAACGCTCGAAGCGTAACAGAAGGGGTCGCCGCCGCTAAGGCGTTGACCCCCTAAAACAAGCAACGGCGCTGCCCAGCTTTCCAGAACTTGGGCTGCCGTCGACACTATTCTACCCACGAATGACATTTTGGACAATCGGCAATGTCGCTTCAGGCTGGGACAAAGGGACAAAGGGGCTGTCCCTTTATCACATCCAAAATATTGCCTTTACGTGTTGATGCACACGGTGTGCAATAATACTCGCACTGTGCAATAGCGCACAGGCTGAGTAACAAGGAGGACGCTTGTCCCAGCTCGAGAAATGCGATCGCCGGTCCCTTCGCTCGCAGCGTGCCCTTCGCCAGGCACTTGCCAGCGAGCTTGCCGAAAGCGGCGACCTTTCGCGCATTAATGTCGCGTCGCTCACCGAGCGCGCCGGTCTTACGCGCCGCACGTTCTATTCGCACTACCGCGATATCCCTGACTTTATCAATCAAATCGAGGACGGCTTGCTGGCCGAGATCCGTGAGCGCATTGAGCTCATCACCGCAGCTCAGCTGCCCGATCTCTATCACAACATAGATGAGCTCGAGCCGGCGCCCGGTTCGGTTGAGCTGCTGCGTTATCTTGCGGCCAACCGCGACTTAATCGGTGCGCTGTTGGGTCCGGGCGGCGACCAGGCCTTCATTAAAAGGATCATCGACACCGCTCGTGAGGCTGTGGTGCCGCGTGCGCAGACGGGCATTTTGGGCCTGGCGCTGGGCACGTTCTTTGACTACTACGTTACCTACGTCGTAAGTGCCGAGGTCGGCATGATTCAGCGCTGGTTTGAGCGTGGACTCACCGAATCGCCTGAGGCCATGGCGCGCATTATGACGGTGCTCGCTTTTGTGCGCCCCGGTGACCTGTATGGCCAACCCATCGATATCAACGTGCCGGAATACGGCATGAAGCTATTGAACTTGCAGCTCGAGGACGCGGCCGACACCGCCGCAACCGTCGAGTCCAACAACTAAGAGGAGAGACAATGAGCAAACTCGTCGAGGGCATCAAGGACCGCATGGTCGCTGCCGCACGCGAGGCCGCGCCCGCTGTGGTGGACGCCGCGCAGAAGGCCGCGACTGCCGCTGCCGAGAAGGTCGCCGAGGCAGTTGCCGATGCCAAGAACGCGGCAGGGGAGACGTCCGTTGCCAGCGAGCCCGCCACCGCCGCTGAGCCCGTAGCCGCCGCCCACGCCCCCGAAGGCGCGATCTTCAACCCCGGCAACGCCCACGGCAACCTGCACCTGGGCATCGACGTGGGCTCCACCACCGTTAAGCTCGCCGTGCTCAACGACGACAACCAGATTGTCTACGCCAAGTACCAGCGCCACCACACCGACGTCCGTGCCTGCGCCCGCGACCTGTTCGAGGGCGCTGTGACCGTGCTGCCGACGGCCCAGATGACCTGCGCCATTACCGGCTCGGGTGGCCTGCTGCTGTCCCAGTGGCTCGACCTGGAGTTTGTCCAGGAGGTCATCGCCAGCAAGCGTGCCGTCGAGACCCTCATCCCGGCCACCGATGTCGCCATCGAGCTGGGCGGCGAGGACGCCAAGATCATCTACTTCGATAATGGCATTGAGCAGCGCATGAACGGCACCTGCGCCGGCGGCACGGGCGCGTTCATCGATCAGATGGCAACCCTGCTGCACACTGACGCCAGCGGCCTTAACGAACTCGCGGCCAACGCCACCACCATCTATCCCATTGCCAGCCGCTGCGGCGTTTTTGCCAAGACCGACGTCCAGCCGCTGCTCAACGAGGGCGCCCGCCCCGAGGACGTGGCCGCCTCCATCTTCCAGGCTGTCGTGACCCAGACCATCTCGGGTCTGGCGTGCGGCCGTCCCATCCGCGGCAACGTCGCCTTCCTGGGCGGCCCGCTGCAGTACCTCTCCGAGCTGCGCCACCGCTTCTACCTCACGCTCAACCTGGACGAGGAGCACCGTATCGTGCCCCAAAACGCTCACCTGTTTGTGGCGAGCGGCGCCGCCATGGCGCACGAGTCCAATAAGCTCAGCACGTTCCCGCAGCTCATCGAGGCCATCGATGCCCTGGGTGACACGCAGGGTGCCGAGGTCGAGCGTCTGGATCCGCTCTTTGCCACCGACGAGGACTTTGCCGAGTTCAAGACCCGCCACGACACAGAGGTCGTCCCCAAGGGCAAGCTCGAAGGCTACACCGGACGCGTGTTCATCGGCATCGACGCCGGCTCCACCACCATGAAGGCCGCGCTCGTGGGCGAGGACGGTCAGCTGCTGCACACCTGGTACGGCAACAACAACGGCGACATCCTGGGCACGGCCAAGGTCATCATGGCCGATTTCTACAACCACATTCCCGCCGGCTGCACCATCGGCCACGTGACCACTACCGGCTATGGCGAGGCATTGCTCATCGAAGCCCTCAAGGCCGACTCCGGCGAGATCGAGACCGTTGCGCACCTGCGCGGCGCCAAGGCGTTCCTGCCCGGCGTCGAGTTTATTCTGGACATTGGCGGCCAGGACATGAAGTGCCTGCGCGTCAAGGACGGTGTAATCGAGCACATCATGCTCAACGAGGCCTGCTCGTCGGGTTGCGGTAGCTTTATCGAGAGCTTCGCCGTCTCTATGAACATGGACGTGCACGCGTTCGCCAACGCCGCCATCCATGCCAAGGCCCCGGTCGACCTGGGCAGTCGCTGCACGGTCTTTATGAACTCGCGCGTCAAGCAGGCGCAAAAGGAAGGCGCCACGGTGGGCGACATCGCGGCCGGCCTGTCCTATTCCGTCATCAAGAATGCTCTGTTCAAGGTCATTAAGCTGCGCGATCCCAAGGAGATTGGCAATCAGGTGATCGTCCAGGGCGGCACCTTTATGTCCGATGCCACGCTGCGCGCGTTTGAGCAGCTCACCGGCGTTCACGCCGTGCGCCCCGACATCGCCGGCTGCATGGGCGCCTACGGTGCGGCCCTGCTCGCCCGCGATCGCGCCGGCGCGAACGGCACCTCGACCATTCTTTCTGCCGAAGACATCGCGCACCTCACCGTGACGCAAAAGCATGTCCGCTGCGGCCGTTGCTCTAACAACTGCCAGCTTACCGTCAACGACTTTGGCGGCGGCAGGCGCTTCATTACCGGCAACCGCTGCGAGAAGGGCGCCGGTCACAAAAAGCAGAAGACCGAGGCCCCCAACCTCTTCAAAAAGAAAAACGAGCTGCTCTTTGACCGCGAGGTGCTGAGCCCCGACGAGGCCCCGCGCGGCACCGTGGGTATCCCGCGCGCACTCAACATGTACGAGAACTACCCCTTCTGGCATGCGTTCTTTACGCGCCTGGGCTTTAGCGTGCAGCTGTCCGATCAGTCGAGCAAAAAGACCTACCAGGCGGGCATCGAGTCCATGCCGTCCGAGAGTGTGTGCTACCCGGCCAAGATGAGCCACGGCCACGTGATGAACCTCATCGACCGTGACGTCGACTTCATCTGGATGCCGTGCGTGCGCTGGGAGCGCAAGGAGGATCCGACCGCCGGCAACTGCTATAACTGCCCCATCGTCATGAGCTACCCCACGGCGCTGGCGCTCAACATCGACGAGATCCGCGAGCAGAACATCGAGTTCCTGTACCCGTTTGTGCCCTATCACGACAAGACCGAGCTCAAGCGCCGTCTATACCAGGTGCTCGCCGTCGACCGTGTGGCCGATGCGCAAGCCGGTCGCGGTCGTGTGCGCGGTCCCAAGATCACGCGCTCCGAGGTCGATGCCGCCGTCAACGCTGCTTTTGAGGCCGATGCGCGCTTCCACGAGGATATCCAGACCATGGGCGAGGAGGCCCTTAAGTGGGTCGAGGACCACGGCGGCCACGGCATCGTACTCGCCGGCCGTCCTTACCACAACGACCCCGAGATCAACCACGCCCTTCCCGAGCTTATCTCGAGCTTTGGCTTTGCGGTCTTTACCGAGGATTCGCTTGCGCACCTGGTGAAGCCCGAGCGTCCGATTCGCGTCGTCGACCAGTGGATGTACCACAGCCGCCTGTACGCCGTCGCCCGTTTTGTGACGATGCGCAACGACCTGGACCTGATTCAGCTCAACTCCTTCGGCTGCGGCTTGGACGCCCTGACCACCGACCAGGTGCAGGAAATCCTTGAGGCCAGCGGCAAGATCTACACCGTGCTCAAGATCGATGAGGTGTCCAATCTGGGCGCCGCGCGCATCCGCATCCGCTCGCTCATGGCGGCGCTCAAGGACCAGGAGGCCGAGCGCTTGGCAGAGGCCACGGCCGCGGGCGAGGCCTACGAGCAGGGCGATGCCGCGCCGGTGGCGCCTTCCACGGATGCCCCCGCGTTCGCGAGCCGCAAGTACACGTTCGAGGCGCAGCGTGAGAGCGCCTCGACCGCATGGCCCAAGGTGCCCTTTACCGAGCAGATGCGTGACGAGGGCTATACCATCCTGTGCCCGCAGATGGCGCCGATTCACTTTGACCTGGTCAAAGAGGTGTTCCGCGGTGCCGGCTACAACTTGGAGCTGCTGCCCTCAACCGATCACGACGCCGTCGAGGCTGGCCTGCGCTATGTGAACAATGACATTTGCTATCCGTCGATCCTGGTAACGGGTCAGATTATGGAGGCCATCGAGAGCGGTCGGTACGATCTGTCCAAGACGGCCGTGGTTATCAGCCAAACCGGCGGCGGCTGCCGTGCCACCAACTACATCGCGCTCATCCGCAAGGCCCTGCGCGAGAGCGGTCACCCCGAGATCCCGGTGATCTCGCTTTCGGCCGTGGCGCTCGGCGAGGACAACCCCGGCTTTAAGATTACGCCGGCGCTGCTTAAGCAGGCCGTGTACGCAGTGCTCTTTGGCGACGTGATGATGCAGATGCTCTATCGCTGCCGCCCGTACGAGGCCACGTCCGGTGCCGCCAACGCGCTCTACGAGGAGTACATGGCACGAGCCCGCAAGCTGGCGCCCAAGTTCAACCGCCACAACTACACCAAGCTGTGCCGCGAGGCCATCCACGCGTTCGACACCATGCCGCTTGTGGGCGAGGGCACCAAGCCGCGCGTGGGCGTGGTCGGCGAGATCTTGGTCAAGTTCCACCCCACGGCTAACAACCATGTGGTCGACGTGATCGAGCGCGAGGGCTGCGAGGCCGTGGTGCCGGGCCTGCTCGACTTCTTCCTGTACTCCATGAGCAATGCCGAGCTGCAGAAGGACGAGCTGGGAAGCTCTGCCACTACGCGCGCGGGCATGCAAGCGCTTATTAAGCTCGTGGACTGGATGCGTACGCCGGTGGAGGAGATGCTCGAGAAGTCCCGCCGCTTTGAGGCGCCCGAGCGCATCGGCACCATGGCCGACAAGGCCCGCACGGTGCTTTCGGTGTGCAACAACATGGGCGAGGGCTGGTTGCTCACGGCCGAGATGCTCGACCTGATTGATCACGGCGCGCCCAACATCATCTGCACGCAGCCCTTCGCGTGCCTGCCCAACCACGTGGTGGGCAAGGCCGTGATCAAGGAGCTGCGCCGCCAGCACCCCGAGAGCAACATCGTCGCGGTGGACTACGACCCCGGCGCGTCCGAGGTCAACCAGCTCAACCGCATTAAGCTCATGATCAGCGTGGCCAAGGAAAACATGCGCGCCGGCAAGGGCTTTAAGCTCGAGAAGGTGGCGCCGCTCGCGATGGACGAGGTCACCGGCCAGATGCGTGCCCACGATGGCTGCGTGAGCTGCGGGCCGGCCAGCGAGGAGGCCGTTGCATCGGTCGCCAAGCGTTTGGGACGTGGCATTAAGAAGTAACTGGCCTGCTTTGGGCTAGATATGAGACAAACGGGTGGTAGCCGTACCGGCTACCACCCGTTTTTGCTGGACATGGAACCCTGAGATAATGAACAGGTGTTGCCGCTCGCCGCAAATTACTGTCCGTTTATAGAACATATGCCCGGCGTGCAGTCCTCTTACGGTTGAATAAATACACATCTATGGAATTACGCAAGAGAGGACCGTTCCATGAGCTACAAGACCGTTTGTGTTGCCGGTGGCGGCGTGTTGGGAAGCCAGATTGCCTTTCAGGCTGCCTACTGCGGCTTTGATGTAACGATTTGGCTGCGCAGCGAGGGCAGCATCGGCCGCACCCAGCCCAAGATCGATCACGTGCGCAAGGAGTACATCGCTGCTATCGAGGGCATGGCGGACGGCACGGGCGAGTGGTGTGCCGGTATCGCCGATAGCGGCAAGCCCTTCGACAAGGAGGCGGCGCTCGCTGCCGTTGAGCGCGCCTACTCCACGCTCAAGCTGGAGCTCGATCTTGCCAAGGCCGTGGCCGACGCCGACCTGGTCATCGAGTCTATGGCCGAGGACACCCAGGCAAAGATCGACTTCTACAAGAAGCTCGCCCCGGTACTACCGCAAAAGACCGTCATCGTTACCAACTCTTCCACGCTGCTGCCGAGCACCTTTGCCAAGTACACCGGCCGCCCCGAGAAGTACTTGTCGCTGCACTTTGCCAACTCCATCTGGAAGAACAACATGACCGAGGTCATGGCGCAGGACCAGGCCGACAAACGCTACTTCGACGAGCTCGTCGACTTTGCCAACGACATCCGCATGCTGGCGCTGCCCGTCAACAAGGAAAAGAACGGCTACCTGCTCAATTCCATGCTGGTGCCGTGGCTGCTTTCGGGCCTTGACCTGTATGTCTCGGGCGTGAGCGATCCCAAGAGCATCGACCTCGCGTGGACGCGTGGCACCGGTGCCCCCAAGGGTCCGTTTCGCGTATTCGACACGGTGGGTATCCAGACGGCCTACAACATCGTCATGCAGTATCAGAAGGTGCCGGGCTTGGTGAGCCCGCTGCTCAAAAAAATGATGATGCCCTACAACTTTAAGGCTATGGCGTCCGTCCTCAAGAAAATGCTCGACGAAGGCAAGCTGGGCGAAAGCTCGGGCGAGGGCTTCTTTACGTACTAAAAATGATCTCTTGGGGGTGGAAGCGTTGGGGATCTACGGTAGTATGCGACAAAATCTGAATTGATCGGGCAAGAGCTGTAGCGCGCGTTGACGTTTGACCAATGGAGCGCAAAAATGCACCGTTCGCCGATACTCCTCTCGCGAGTGGTTGCCATATGGTTTGATGTTGGAAACATATGACTGCCGCCGGGCTGCGGGTGACGTTTGCTCTGATATCGGAGGTGCCAAGTATGTTTCACGCTCCGTTAAACAAGTATCGGGCTGGTTAATATGGGCCGCCGTACTATCTCGATAACCCTTGCAGTGGTTTGCCTAGCTGTGCTCCTGGGCGCTATGGGGCAGTTCGCTATAAGTCGAGAAACATCCTATATGCAGGAATGTGCTTCCGAAGGCTTCGCCATTGATGGTTACTATCGGGATGACAAAACGAGTCGGGAAACCCTGGCTTTTCTTGAGGAGGACAACTGTCGATGGCAGCTGGTTGACCAAGACGGAATCTGCACAGACGGGCAGTTTAAGCGTACGGATGACCCCAACATTCTGATATTAAAGAATGAAAACGGCGAAATATTCGGTACGGTCCACGTGGCGCATATTTCGCGCCGACGCGATCAGGGCTTGCTCTACCTATTTAGAGATACCAAGGTGACCCGTTTTTATCTGGTGAGCACCGATCCGGCGTTTATGGTGGAGTCTGGCGATGTCGATGTGGACAGTTGATTCACGGCAATAAAACGGCGAGCGGGGCGCGGGTGTGAACTGCACCACGCTATTTGCTCGCGTCCGTATCGCGTCTGCGCCTCGTCATAACTTGCGTCCGTGCGAGCGCTCATCCCGCGCCGGCATCACTTCACGTCAAACTCCACGCGATCGAGCTCTGGCACGTTGAGATCGATGAGCTTGCGGGCAACGCGGCGGTCGTGTGCCCCGAGCGCCTCACTTGTTGTCACGTGAGCGACAACCTCGCGCTCGACCATGCCCTCTTCCTCGCCTTCGGTAGCCGAGGTCTCGACGGCGACGGTGTAATCCTTAAAGCCCGGCAGCACCGCGGCAAGTTCGCGCGTGGTTTCGGTGACGCCGTAGCCGTCCTGCACGCCGGCCTGCGCCGAGCCAATGGACCCCGCGGTCATAACGATGCAGGGGATGGCAAAGATCACCGTGCCCACGATGATGTGGCGGCGCACCTTGCGCGATAGCTCGTTGACCTCGGCGTTTTCTTCAGCAGTCACAATACCGTCGCCGTTCAGGTCGCGCTTGAGCGGCACGCGCAAAAGAAGCAGCACGGCTTCGGCGGCCAGTGCGATAAAGACCACGTTGATGCCAAACTCATAAAGCGCCGAGAGAAACAGTGACCCGCTTGCAATGGCGATGCCATAGCCCGCCGCACACAGGGGCGGCATGAGCGCGGTCGCCACGGCCACGCCGGCGATGAGCGTGGCGGGTTCCTGGTCGCGCGAGTTGCCCAGGCCACCCGCAAAGCCGCCCGCGAGCGCGACGACAAGGTCCCACACAGTCGGTGTCGAATTGTCGATGATGGCGGCCGTGGTGGTGCCAAGGGGCGAGAGCTTAAAGTACAACGTGGACGTGACCAGGCAAAAGGCCATCTGTAGAGCCAAGCCTGCGACGGCCTCGAGGGTAATCTCGCGGTCGAGCGTGGCGATGCCGTATGCCATGGCAAGCACCGATCCCATAAGCGGGCAGATGAGCATGGCGCCCACGATGGCGATGTCCGAATCGATATCGAGGCCGATGCTCGCGATCAACATGGCGATGATGAGGATGCATAGGTGGGAGCCAGTCAGACGCGCCCCGTTTACAAAACGCTTGCGGATCACGTGATAGGGCGCGCGTCCCTCGCGAATGTTGAACGCACGCTTGAGGAAGCGGGTGACGTTTTCCATGGCTTCGCTATGAGCAGGGCGGATGCCGTGACGCCGATGATGACGCTCGCGCAGGCGCTTGAGCTGTTGGTTATCGAGTTCCATGTTCACCTCGTTCTGGCACGGGCCGTGTATCCCGCCCGTCGTCCTTACTCTACACCGCGCTGAGCGAGGTGTCAGACAAGGTTTGTTGACCTGGAAGTAAGGCCAATCGGCATGACTAAAAACGCCGTGAGGATCATAAGAGTCAAATAGACAAAAAAGCGCGGGGCCGGTTTGATTCCGACCCCACGCTCTGCACGGGTACGTTGTTGTTGGGTTTAGCCCAGCAGGCTCAATCCCACCGAGATGAACGCTAGGATAACGCCAACGATGGACTCGCCGCCCAGCAGGCCGCTGGCAACGACCAGGCCCTGCTCCTGGAAGGCGGCATCCTTGGCGGCCTTCTCCTCGTCCGAAAGGCCGGCGGTGGCGTCGCGGTGTGCGGCCCACTTGTCGTAGGCGAGCTTGACGCAGGAGCCCAAGAAGGCCGTGAGCGACATGTAGAACGGCAGGTACACGCCCAGGCCGATCATCATGGCCGGAATGCCGAGCCAGTACATGACGATGCCGGCGATAAAGCCGCCCGCAAACCACGGCACGCTCGGGATGCCCGAGACCATGGTGGCGACCACGCTTGCCTGCGCGGCCACAAAGCTCTTGTCAGGGCCAAAGGCGTCCGGACCATAGGCGGTGACGAGCGCGACCATGACGGCGGCGGCGACCAGGGCGCCCACGATGCCGCCAATGGCCTGGCCGACCCACTGTGCGCGCGGGTTGGTACCCAGTACGGCTCCGGCCTTAAAGTCGTTCATGACGTCGCCCGCAAGGCCGCACGCCACGGCCACGATGCCAGCGATAAAGAACAGCTTGACCTGTGCGAGCTGCGCGAAGGCTGCCACGATGAGCATGACGATGAGGCCAAAGATCTCCATGGGATCGATACCCGTCTGGCCGCAGCTCTGAGCGCTCATGATGGTGGTGACAAAGGTGAACAGCGTGACGATGACGGCCGGAACGGGACCAAGGTCGAGCGCGATGGCGACGATCACGGCGATGGCTGCGGTGCCCAGGCCGATGATGCCGGCGTCGAGCTTAAGGGAGCCCGAGATGAGCGATTGCTCGTCGGTGTCGGTGGAGCTGTCGGCGGCGAGGCCACGGACGATACCGGTGACCTGCGGCAGGATGTCTTTAAGGACGACGGCGACGCCGAAGCCCATCATAAGACCCATACCGAGGGACTTGACGATGCCCTGCGCGGTCGCAATATCGAACAGGCCGGCAGCGGTGCCGCCAACGATGATGCCAAAGTTGCCCAGCAGCGCGCCGGCAAACCAGAAGGCGACGGGGGCAAAGCCCACCAAAAAGCCGATGGACAGCAGCATGGGCGAGTTGTAGATGGCAAAGGTCACGCCGGGGATATTGAGCGTGCAAAGCATGCTGGGCACCACGCCCAGAGCGTCGCGAAGCACGCTGTAGATGCCGGCGATGGCCATGGAGCCAAAGAGCTGCTTACCGGTCTTGCCGCCGGCCTCGGTGGCGCGCAGGGTCTGAGCTGCGGCGTTGCCGGTGGGGAACTCCAGCGCGGCGTCCACGATAAAGTGACGGTGGATGAGCGCTGTCGCCAGAAGGCCCAGGATAGTGCCGGCGAGTGCCACGATAAACATGTCAAGCCAGCTGATCTGGTCGGCATAGCCCAGCATCCAGGCGCCCGGGATGGTAAACGCCAGGCCGCCGGCGACCATGGCGCCCGCAGACATGATGGTGTGGGTGACGTTGGCCTCGTTGAGGCTGGCGTTGCCCATGAGCTTCAGGAAGAACAGCGAAATGACGGCAGCGAAAATGATCGGCCAGGGGAGGGCGCCCATCTTGAGGGCAGTATAGGCCGAGCTTGCCGTGATAATCACGCAGCCAAGGACGCCGATGACGACGCCGCGCAGCGTGAGTTGACCGCGCATCGAGGTGCGGTTCGAGGGATTGCTCATATAGAACTCCTTTGCGTATATCCGCTTCCCCCGCAAGCGCCGCTACGGATACGGCGCGGGAAGTCGGGTTACCAAGGGCCGACGCGTGAGCTCACGTACGACCGCGCATCAGTATAGCCGCAAGGTAGTCAATTTGGGACGGGCTTTTTAGCTGGTTTGGGTAGGCGATATACTGCTGGGCAGACGAAAGGAGCGCCGACGATGCTTAATGGGTGCGCATATATATTGACGGTCGATGTGGGCAACACATTCATTCGCTTTGGCCTGTTTGCCGAGGATTCGGCCGCGGCGCAGGAATGCCCGCTTGCGACGTGCGAGATCACGACGCCGTCGAGCATCACGGCCGACGAGGCGCGCATGAGGCTCGTGCAGGTCATGGGCGCGCTGGCAATCGATGCGGGCATGCCGGGTGTACTCGTTCCCGCGGCGGCCGTGCTGAGTTGCGTGGTGCCGGCGCTCGAGCGCCCGTGGAAGGCGGCACTTTCCCGCACCTGCACGGGGCGCGTGCTCACCGTGGGGCCGGGCCTCAAGACCGGCATGCCCGTGCACTACGACGACCCGGCCGAGATCGGCCCCGACCGCATCGCCGACGCCGTGGCGGCCCGTGCCGTCTACGGCTCTCCGTGCATCGCGATCGACCTGGGCACTACGACCAATATCGAGGTCATCGATGCGCGCGGAACCTTTGTCGGCGGCGTCATCGCGCCTGGTCTGGCACTTGGCGCCCGCTCGCTTTCGGCCGCTGCGGCGCGCCTGCCGCAGGTCGAGCCCTCGGCACCAACGCATGTGATCGGTCGCAACACGCGCGAGGCCATGCGCTCGGGCGTGGTTCTGGGCGAGGTGGCTCGCATCGACGGCATGCTCGACATGGTGCTTGCCGAGATGCGCTCGACCAAGGCGGCGGGCGAGGGCAGCGTGCCCATCGTCATCACTGGCGACGATGCCGAGGCGCTCGCGGCGTTGCTCGGCCACAGCCTGACGGTAGACGACGCACTGACGCTGCGGGGTCTCGCCGAACTGTACCGCATCAACCAAAAGCCTCGTCGCGCGTAGCGATGGGGGCGGTGGGACAAAAACGTCTCCACCTTTCACCTGCTACAATGGGTCAAACTATTGCGATTTCGGAGGTGTCTGCCATGTCGGACGATCTTCATCAAACCACGTCGGGCAAGCGCCGCGACGTTATTAGCTGGGACGAGTTCTTTATGAGCGTGGCCATCGCCGCGCAGCGCCGCAGCAAGGACCCCAATACGCAGGTGGGCGCGTGCATCGCCAGCACCAACCACCGCATCCTTTCGGTGGGCTACAACGGTACGCCCTCGGCACTCAACGACGACTTTTTCCCGTGGGGCACGAGCGATGACCCGCTGCAGGACAAGCATAACTACGTAGTCCATGCCGAGGCCAACGCCGTGCTCAACTACCGCGGCTCGCTCAAAGACCTTGAGGGTTCCACAGTCTACGTCACGCTGTTCCCGTGCCACGACTGCGCCAAGATCCTGGCGCAGGTAGGTGTGGGCGAGGTTGTCTACCTGGACAATAAGTATGCCGACACCGACGACGGCCGCATCAGTCGCCGTATTCTCGACTCCTGCGGCATTAGCTACCGCCAGGTCATCGTCGATGTCCACATTGGCACCGGGGAACAAACTCAGCAGTAGCGGCAACGTGTGCTAGCGCCGGGCGCCGGCAAAAGCAGCTAAAAGAGCCCCGTCCCAAATTGACTGCTCGTGAAAGTCGTGTCCACGCGCATGGATGGCTCGTGAGCGGGTACATGGCTGTAGTAACATAGCCCCTGTCCGCGGGCGCGCCCGCGTTATTGTGAGAAAGGAGCCCCTGTGGCTGTTAACGAAGAGCTGCTTAAGAAGGTTCTTGAGGAGATCCGCCCCAACCTGCAGGCCGACGGCGGCGATATGGAGTATGTGGGCGTTGACGACGAGGGCGTCGTCAAACTGGAGCTGCAGGGCGCTTGCGCCGGCTGCCCCATGAGCTCGCTGACCCTGTCCATGGGTATCGAGCGCATCCTGAAGGAGCATGTGCCCGGCGTTACCCGTGTCGAGCAGGTCAATGCCTCCGGCGAGACCGATGACCTGTACGACGAGTATGCGCCGTTCTAAGATGCGAAAACTGCGGACGGCATACTCCGCATAGACGTTACGCCCAAATATGCGGCTGCGAGCGCAAGGCCCGCGGCCGCATTTGTATGTAGGGAGTAGGAGGGTCGACATGCTCAACGACTTCTACCATATGCTTGATCCCGTCGCCATTTCGGCAGGGCCCATCACCATCTACTGGTACGGCTTGGCCTATGTGGTTGGAGCTCTGCTCACAGCAGTCGTCATGTACCGCACGCAGCGCCGTTGGGGTTTCGATATCACGATTGACGACCTGACGAGTGTCGTGGTCGGTGTTGTCTTTGGCCTCATTATCGGCGCCCGCCTGTTCTACGTTATCTTTTACGGCGACGGATACTACTGGGCGCATCCGCTCGAGATCTTTGCCACCAACGAGGGCGGTATGAGCTTCCACGGTGGCCTGGTGGGCGGCATCTTGGGCGGCATCATCGTGTGTCGCATGTATAAGCTCGACGCCTGGACCATCGCCGACCTTGCCGTTATCGGCGCTCCGCTGGCGCTGTGCCTGGGACGCTGCGCCAACTTCGTAAACGGTGAGCTGTGGGGTAAGCCGACCGATCTGCCCTGGGGTGTGGTCTTTGGCGGCACCGCGGGCGATATGCCGCGCCATCCCTCCCAGCTCTACGAGGCGTTTCTAGAGGGCATTGTGCTCTTCTGCATCCTGCAGGTGCTCAGTCGCAAAAAACCGCTGCTGCCCCAGGGTACGTTTATGGGCGTCTTTGTGATGGGCTACGGCATCGTTCGCTTTTTGATTGAGTTTGTGCGCGTGCCCGATGCCCAGCTGGGCTATCTGCTGGGCGGCGTCATAACCATGGGTCAGCTGCTGAGTTTGCCGCTCGTGATTGCAGGCCTGGCGCTCATCATATTCGCCCGACACCGCAACCAGCCTCAGCGCGTCTACCTGGACGCCTAGCCAAGACCACCACAAAGGGGACAGGCACCTTTGTGGTGGTTTTGCCGAGTTTGATAGGTTTCTAGAAAGGCTTTCGGACTGTGAAGGATTCCGACCTCTCCACAACGGCTGCGCGTGACGCTGCCCGCATCGTCTGGTTTAAGCGCTACCCCGCCAAGCAGACACTCATCGCATTTTTGCTCGCGCTGTTGGCGACCACGGCGTTTTCCATCGATCCCGCCCCGGTGTCGAGCAACGCAGTCTTGGCGATTGATCCCAAAGCCTCGGGCATGCTGTACGTGTGCTACGAGGTGCTCCTCTCGTTTGCCGGCCATACCGACGCGGTCATGCTGCTTGCGCTTGCCTGCCTGCTCACGCTGCCGTTTCGTTACGTGTTCTTTGGCCGCGGCGATGCTTGGCGTCCTTCGGTGATCCTTCCGTCGCTGTTCTTTGCCGTCTGCATGGTGTTTGGTCGCAGCTACGACCTCACCGATTCGGCCGAGATCGTGCTCGGCGACAAGGCCCGCATCATCTGCGCCTGGATAGGCGGTGTGGGCTGGATGCTCTTGGCGGTCGTTGCCTTCTACCTGGCTTTTGAGTGCCTAGATTGGCTGAGCTCTCGGCGCATTCCGTTTTCCGAAGCGCACTTTGGCCGTGTATGGCGTGTGGCTCACGCCGTGCTCTCGGTCCATCCCTTTGCCGGGCCTTTTCTGGTGCTTATGATCGCCTGGGCGCCCACGCTCATCGCTTCGCTGCCCGGCCTTTTTATGGGGGATACGGGTGCGCAGATTCGCCAGTGGTTCAACTACCCCAACGGCACGAGTGACTACCTGCGTCTGCTCAATCCCAACGTGTTGCTCAACGGACATCACCCCGTGGTGCACACGGCTATCATCGGTTCGTGCGTCCAGCTGGGGCTTTCACTGTTCAACAGCGCCAATGCGGGACTTGCCATCTACACCTGCGCTCAGTTCGTCATTACGGCCGCCTGCATGGCCTATTCCATCTCGTCGCTGCGCAAGCTGGGCGTGAGCTTGCCGATCCGCGGCGTGATCTTGCTGTTCTTTGTGTTTATGCCCATGTTCTCCAACTACGCGGCCCTGCTTACCAAAGATGTGCTGTTTGCCGACGCGTTTTTGGTGCTGTTGGTGCAGACCGTGAAGCTCGTGGCCTGCGGCCTGCCCCGTCGCGATGCCAATGCCGAGCGTGCGGGCGAACAGAGGCCCGTGCTCTTTGCGCGCCATGACTGGCTGCTGCTCGCTCTGGGTGCCATGGGTTCCACGTTTCTGCGCAACGGCGGCCTGGTGTTTCCTCTGGCGGCATGCGTAATCGCGGCGGCGTTTTGCGCATGGGACGCGCATGTGGCTCGTCGTGCAGTCAAGCAGGCCGGTGCTGCGCCTTCGGGCGCCATCTCGCGTTTCCGCTGGGTGGGAGTTCTTGCGGTGCTTGGACTCTGCCTTGCCTCTAATATGTACTTCACCAAGGTCTTTATGCCGGCGCACGACATCACGCCTGGTTCCAAGCGCGAAATCCTCTCGATTCCGTTCCAGCAGACGGCTCGTTTCGTCCAAAAGCACGACGGCCTCAACTCGGGTGTCAACCCTACGGTTAAGGAGGACGGCACTATCGTGGAGGCTCCTTGCGACGGCTTGGTGACCGACGATGAGCGTGCCGTGATCGACCGTGTGCTCAAGTACGACAATCTGGGCCGCCGCTACAACCCGGATAAGTCGGACGCCGTCAAAAATTGCTTTAACGAGTACGCCTCGCAGGAGGACATCAAGGCCTATTTTGAGGTCTGGGCGCAGATGTTCAAAAAGGATCCCGAGTGCTACATCTCGGCGCTCATCAATAACTACTACGGCTACTTTTATCCGAGTGCCCGCGATGCGTGGGTCTACAGCACGGCGCGCAGTGCCGAGATTATGGCGAAGCCCGATAACCTCAAGTACTTTGACTTCCATCCGGTCGATAGCAAGGTTGTGCGCTGGTGCGACCACCTGATCAACCTGTATCGCGTGGCGGTGCAGCGCATTCCGTTTATCTCGCTCACCATGAGCTCGGCTACCTACGTGTGGATTATGATCGCCGTGGTGGTCTACCTGTTGCGCCGCCATTCGTGGCGCGGGCTGGCCATTTGGGTGCCGCTGCTGGGCGTGCTCGCCGTGTGTCTGATCGGTCCCTGCAACGGCTCGACCTACATGCGCTACCTGTATCCGGTTATCGCCTGCATGCCTTTTGCCATCGGTGCCACGATCACCCGCAGCGACCTCCTCTGGTCCTAATTTGGTACATTGGGGTCAGGTTACTTTGCACCAAAGGGTGGCATCATCACGACGCCTTCATTTTGGGGTTTATCTTGCAGGCCGGTAGGTATATCATAACGACGTTTGTTTATATTGCCCGAGCATTCACGCTGGGCTTTAGGTCGAAACCGATAGGAGACACGTATGTCCGGACACTCTAAGTGGGCCACAACCAAGCATCGTAAGGGCGCGCAGGACGCCAAGCGTTCCGCCCTCTTCTCCAAGCTCAGCCGCAACATCACCGTTGCTGCCCGTCTCGGCGGTGACCCGCTGCCCGAGAACAACGCCAGCCTCGCCGCTGCCGTTGCCAAGGCCAAGGCTCAGTCCATGCCTAAGGACAAGATCAAGTCCGCTATCGATAAGGCCTTTGGTTCGGGTGCCGATGCCGCCGTCTACGAGAACATCGTGTACGAGGGCTACGGTCCCGCCGGCGTTGCCGTCTACGTCGACTGCCTGACCGACAACCGCAACCGCACCGCCGCCGATGTCCGTTCCGCCTTCTCCCACGCTGGTGGCAACCTGGGCACCTCCGGTTCCGTCGCCTTCCAGTTTGAGCGCAAGGGCCAGATCGTCGTTGCCAAGGAGGTCCTGGACGAGAACGCCAAGAAGGAGACCATGATCGCCAACGGTGCTGCCGGTGACGAGGATGAGTTCATGATGGCAATCGCCGAGGCCGGTGGCGAGGACTACGAGGACGCCGGCGAGGAGTGGATCGTCTGGACCGCTGCCAACGACGTCATGGCTGTCTCCAAGGCACTCGAGGAGCAGGGCATCCAGGTCAAGGGCTCCGAGACCACCATGGTTCCGACCACCCCGACCGAGGTCTCCGGTACCGACGCCAAGAAGGTTCAGCGCCTCATCGACCGTCTCGAGGAGCTCGACGACGTCCAGGACGTCTACAGCACCATGGATATGACCGACGAGGTCATCGCTGCCCTCGAGGAGGAGTAGCGCCCGCGCGGGTTAAGCCGCGCATATCTGGGCATAATGAAACGAGCATGCAAGCCTCGTGGAATAGATGAGCCGGATCCGCGTGCGTACAGCACCGGACCCGGCTCTTTTATAATGATGCGAATTGTTTTCCATTCTGTGGATCGAGATTTGAAGGGAGCGCCGCATGCGCGTGCTCAAACGAGCCCTAGCGATCGTATATCTTGCCGCCGCCGTCGTGGCGCTGGGCACGTTGGTCTGCCAGTTTTGGGGGCCATATACCTACCGCTTTATGCTGCTGATGCGTGACCCCATGCCGCGCATTGTCGTTACAGTGTGCGGCGGTGTCGTGGCGCTTGGCGTGCTGGCGGTCTTCTTCCGCCTGATGTTTGCTCGCCGCGAGCCGTCCTGCGTGCATCCGGCAGGGGAGCGCAATATCGAGGTCACGCTCGCGGCTCTCTCCTCGTGCGCCCGTGCCGCGGCGGAGTGCGATGATCGCGTGATGGTTGAACATATCGAGGCGCGCGTTCAAGGCTCCGACGAGTCGCACGTTCGTTTTAAGGTCGAGGCCATCGCGCTCGATGATAAGGACGTTGCCGCTCTTGCCACCTCGATGCAGCAGCGCATCGAGGTGGCCTGTGACACCATGCTCGGCACGCCGGGTACGACCGCGCGCGTCCGTTTTTTGCCGTCCAAGACTACCGTCCAGACCGTGGAGGTTTCCGGTGAGTGATACCAACCAAGACAAGACCGCCCGCACGCCGCGCCTGACGATCGATCAGAACGCTATGCCGGCAGGCGAGTCCGCCGACACCAAGCCCGAGGCCGGCGAGCAGCACGACAGTGCCGCCAACGACTTTGACGAAGCCATGGGTCTCATCAAGGGCACGGGCGCTGCTATCTGGAGCTACGCCGTGCGCCACCCCAACACTACGCTCGGCGCCGTGGCAGGCTTTATCCTCGCCGTGCTGGTACTTACGTTGGGCCTGTGGGACACGCTCGTCATCGCATTCTTTGTGCTGATCGGCGCCGTGATCGGCCAGATTCGCGACGGCGAGAACGGTATCGTTAACTTCTTCGGCCGTCTGTTTAGCGGCCGCTAATATGTATTCGACTGTCGCATCCGTGGCAGGCATAAGGAGGAACCATGGCTTTTAACACGAAGGTCGATGTGGCCGATACCGAGCTCGAGACGAACGGGGCCGTCGCCGCCGAGGCGGAGGACGTAACGCTCGAGGACGAGGCGCTCGTCGAGGCAGAGTCCGAAGACGAGGCGGACGAGGATGACGAGGAGGCGGACGAGTCCGAGGACTCGCTGACCTATTCCAACGGCGTGATTGAGAAGATCGTCGCCATGGCCACCCGCGAGGTGCCGCACGTTCTGGGCATGAAGGGCAACCTCATGCACTTTGTGCAGGAGCAGTTTGGTGCCGAGAATCTGACCAAGGGCGTGACGGTCGAGGTCACCGATGACAACCGCGTGGTCGTCAACATTTCCGTCATTATCGAGTACGGCGCCTACGCGCCCGCGATTTTCGACGACGTTAAGGCACGCGTGACCGAGCGTCTGGCTGCGATGACCGGCCTTGAGGTGGCGGGCGTCAACCTGCGCATCGAGGATGTCATCACCCCCGAGGAGTACGAGCACCGCACCAACCAGCACGAGTAGCCTACCAAAAAGGTAACCTGCCAAAAAGGGACAGGTTTATTTTGGCAGGTTTTATCTGCGAAAACGTCAAACGGCCGGTCGCACGGATGTATGTGCGGCCGGCCGTTATTTGTATGCCCCCGATGTAGGCATACCGCTCGTCTAACTAGGGGTTGCAATCGTCGCGTTCCGCGTTACCCTAATGGGCGCATTGTTTCCAAATTGTTAACGAGGGGTTGCCGTAATGGCTGACGAGCACGAAACAGAAAGCCAGGCATGGGCAATTGAGGCTGCCGCGGCAGAGGCGGCATCGCGAGCTGCCGAGGAGGTGCATCGTCCTCCCGTGGTGCCGATGGAGCGCGTGGTTGATCGCACCGATATTGAGCGCGGCGAGCGTGCCGGCCAAAAGCGCAGCCAGGAGCCGGGCTTCCCGCGCTTTTTCGCCGAGCTCAATCTGGGCCTGATTCTTACGGCCTTTGCCATCGTTGCGTTTAAAACCCCTAATCACTTTGCTTTTGGCGGCACCTCGGGCGTGTCGGTCATTCTGTCCACGCTGTTCCCGACCCTGCCCGTCGGCGTCTTTATGTGGATTATCAACGCGGTTCTCGTCGTTTTGGGCTTTATCTTTTTGGAGCGCAAGGCAATCCTGTGGAGCGTCTTCGCCTCGTTTGCGCTGTCCGCCTATGTTTCGTTTTTTGAGCTCTTTATTCCGACTGATGTTTCGATGACGGGCGATATGTGGCTCGACCTGTGCTTTGCCGTGATACTGCCGGCGCTCGGCAGCGCCATCGTCTTTGATATTGGCGCCTCGACGGGCGGCACAGACATCCTCGCCATGATCCTCAAGCGCCGCACCACGCTCGAGATTGGCCGCGCGCTGCTGTTGGTTGATATCGGCATCGTGGCCATCGCGGCCTTTTTGTATGGTCCGCGTGTCGGCCTGTATTGCGTGCTCGGCCTGTTTGCCAAGACGCTCGTGGTCGACAAGGCCATCGAGAGCATTCACCTTCGTAAGGTCTGCACGGTCATTTGTTCCGAGCCCCTTAAGGTCGAGGAGTTTATCGTCAAGCATCTCAACCGTACGGCGACCATCAGTCGCGGCTACGGTGCCTTCTCGGGCAAGTGCGTGACGGTGATCATGAGCGTGCTGAGCCGTCGCGAGGCCGTGCAGCTGCGCCGCTATGCGCGCGAAGTCGATCCGGGTGCCTTTATCACGATTGTCGACAGTTCCGAGATCGTCGGCAAGGGTTTCCGCGGTACGAACTAGCGCGAACGCATTCAACGAACCGCCTGCTGGCGCCGTGTACCTTGCAAATCGGTCATCTTTGAGTATTTGAACTCACATTGGGTGATAATGATGCCAAAGACATCGTTTGCGATCCAGGTGACTCGCTCAAGATACGAAGGGATGATTTCGATGTTCTGCTCGCAGTGTGGCGCCCCCATGGGCGATAACGACAAGTTCTGCGGCGTGTGCGGTGCCCCCAATGCCGGCGCTGCAGCCTCCGCCCCTCAGGGTCAGCCTCAGCCTCAGCAGTTTGTTCCGCAACCGCCCGTGGCGAATGCGCCAAAGGGCTGCACGGCTCAGGCGTTCCAAGATATGACAAAGACTCCGGGCGTGCTTCAGCGTGTATGCCAAATCGCGTTTTTGCCGGCGCTGATTTGCGTTGTGTCGGTGCTCGTGTTGTTTATTCCCGTTATTGGCGGCATTGCGGCTGCCATCGGCTTTTTGGCAGCTTGCATTGCGAGCGTGTGCGGTTCCGGCTTTGGTATTGAGTGGGGACGTGATCTTTCGCTCAAGGTCGATGACGGCATGGACCGTCCACTCATGCGCTCCACGTCGTTTGGTCTCGGAGTCTTTTCGAGCGTCATCTCGGTGGTGCTCGAGGTTATCGCTGCCATTCCCGTTATCGGTGTAGTGCTTTCGCTGGTGGAGGGCGTGGTAATTGGCGCCGCGGGCTCGTATTCTTATTACGGCTCCTATGCACTCGAGGCAGCGCTGTTCGGTTCGCTCGGCCTGCTTGTCCTGGCTCTGATTGCCTCGGCGATTCTGGGTGTCTTCTTTAAGATGTTCGCCGACATCGCCGTGATGCACTTTGCGGTGACCGGTCGCGTCGAGAGCGCGTTTTCGCTCGATAAGGTTTGGGCGGCCTTTAAGCACAACAAGACCAAGCTGTTCTGTGCTTCGTTCCTTCCCGAGTTTTTGACGGGCCTGGTTTCCAACGCCATTACGTGGATCTTGACAGCTGTCTTTGGTGCCATCGCCGGAATTGGCGCGTACGGCTATTACTATCGCCCCACGGGTATCGAGGCGATTGTTACCGCCGGTGGTGTCACGCTCGTATTGTTCCTGGTGCTGATTGCATTCGTCACGGTGTTCCTTACGGTCTTTGGCAAGATGCTCAAGCACCGTGCCGTTGGCTATTGGGCTGCACGTTATGCAAGCGAATGGGCCGATGAGGACAAGGACGACGTTTTGACTTTTGTGCTCCCGGGTGAGAAGAAGCCTGCTCCTGCGGGATTCAATCCCACGGCAGCCACTGGTGCTGCGCCTGCCCCGGCACCCGCGCCTGCACCTGCCCCGGCACCCGCGCCTGCCCCTGCCCCGGCACCTGCTCCTGTCCCCGCACCGGCGTCCGAGGCGACGCCTGCGGAGCCCGATTGGGATGCCGTTGCCACGCCGGCGGATGAGCCGGGCGATAATCCTGCTGCCGAAAACAATCAAACCGAATAGCCGGTCGAGGCGCCCTGGGCAACTGAGCCCGGGGTGCCTTTTTCTACTGCGAAAGCAAGAAAATGCCTGGGAAAACGGTTGCAGCAAAATTTCTCGGAAATTGGTCAATGTTGCGCAACAACGTCGCGGCTATTGTTGAGAACGTAGACGTGTAAGGTTTGAAGGCGTGCGACGCCTTAGGAAAAGGAGAGGCTCATGTTCTGTCCCACTTGTGGTTCTCCCATTTCGGATGATGCCAAATTCTGCCCTGTTTGCGGATCCGCCGTTGGTGCCGCTTCTGCCGCTGCGGCCCCGCAGCCCCAGCCCGCTCCGGCCCAGGCTATTCAGCCCGCGCCCCAGCCTCAGCAGCAGTACACCGGTCAATACGCCCAACAGTCCGCATCCGCTCCGATGGGCTATGGCCCCATTAAGGCTGACCGCAGCCTGATCGGCTGGCTGCTGCTCTCTCTTGTGACCTGCGGTATCTATTCGTTCTACTTCCTGTATTGCTTGGCACGCGACGTCAACACGTTGTGTCGGGATGACGGCGATTACACGCCGGGTCTGGCGGAATTCATCCTTCTATCGTTTGTGACCTGCGGCTTCTACGCGTACTACTGGTATTACAAGATTGGCAACCGCCTGCAGGCCAACGCTCCTCGCTACGGCCTGGTGTTCCAGGAAAACGGCACCACCGTTCTTCTGTGGCAGATCTTCGGCGCGCTCCTGTGCGGCCTTGGTCCCATCTTCGCTATGAACATCGTCATCAATAATACCAATGCCATGGCAACGGCTTACAACACTCGCCTTGGCGCTCGTGCCTAACAATAAGGGCGGCGTGAACAGCTCCCAGGGACATAGGGGCACGGCAGAGCTCCTTCGCCGCGCCCTTTTTTGCACCGGCGCGCTCTTTGTCGCCTGGCTCGCGCTCTACCTGCTCGACATTGGCTGCATTTTTCGATTGATGACGGGCATTCCTTGTCCGGGATGCGGCATGACGAGGGCGTGGCTGGCGGCGCTGCGCCTCGATTATGCGGCTGCCTTTGCCTACCATCCGCTGTTTTGGGTGGTGCCGATTGCGTTTGTGCTCGCGTTCGTGCGCGAGGAGGTGGCATCGAGCAAGCTAAAGCGTGGTATCGACATTGCGGTCACCGTGTTGTGCGTGCTGGTCGTCGTCGTATGGATCGTGCGCCTCATCAATCCGGCAGATGCCGGTCTGCTCTTTGGCGGCTATGCGCCCGCCGGAGTTCCCGACGATATCATCCACCTCGAACCCCCACGCTGGCTCACCATCCTTCGCTCTTACCTGGCGTGACGGAGGACGCGCTAGAAAAACGGTCGACACATAAGCGGGGGCGAACGTTGAGATAACGTCCGCCCCCGCTTTGCTTTAGCCAGGCTGTTATGGATGGGCGTGACGGCTACTCGTCGCGCTTTTCCTCGTGGCGAGCGGCAGCCCGCGCATCGTGGATGCCCTTGATTGCAGCATGGCGGGCGGTGCGAGCATCGTGCATGGCGTCGCGCGCCTCAGCGGCCGTGGCCTTGGCAGAGCGCAGCTTGGCGGCCAAGTCGGGGTTGGTTTCGGCGACCGCGGTAATCGCGGGGCCGTCGAGCTCCTCTTGCGTGGGCTCGGCCAAAAAGTCGATAGCATACTGGGCTGCCACCATGGAGCCCTTGGCCAGCACGCTCTCGTCGATCTTGTAAAAGCAGGAATGTTGGGCGTACGTGGCGCCAATCTTGGGGTTGCGCGTACCTACAAAGGCGAGCACGCCCGGTACGCGGCGCAGGTACTCCGAAAAATCCTCGCCCGAAAGCGTGCCACGATAATGGCCTTGGCCGGCGGGGCCCAGACACTTAATTACAGCCTGACGGCAGCGCTCGCTCGAGCCCGCGTCGTTTTCGACCTTGTAGTTGGCGATGGTGTAGTCGGTGAGCTCTGCCTCGGCGCCCAAGGCGGCCGCAGTATGCTCCACGATGCGGCGCATAAGCTCCGGCATTTCCTCGTGGGTCGAATCGCCGTAGGTGCGCACCGTGCCGGCGAGGTAGGCCGTGCCGGCGATAACGTTGCGCGCGGTGCCGCCATGCAGCTCGCCGACGGTGATGACGGCCGGCTCGTAGGGGCTGATTTCGCGCGAGACGATGGTCTGCAGGGCATTGACGATCTCGGCGGCAACCATGACGGCGTCGTGGCCGCGCTGGGGCATGGCGCCGTGGCACGAGGTGCCGCGGACATCGATGCGGAACCAGTCGGTATTGGCCATGCGCGGGCCGGGCTCGCAGCTTACGGTGCCGGCGTCGACCTCGCTCCAGATGTGCGCGGCGTAAGCGCCATCGACGCCGTCGAGCACGCCCGTGCCGATCATGAGTTTGGCGCCCTGGCCGTTTTCCTCACTGGGCTGGAAGACGATGCGGACCTCGCCGTGGATGTCGTCGGTCATATGGCGCAGGATCTGCAGCGTGCCGAGCATCATGGCGATGTGGCAGTCGTGGCCGCAGGCGTGCATGCAGCCCTCGTTGACGCTGGCGAATTCCTCGCCGGTCTGCTCGGTGACGGGCAGGGCGTCAATATCCGCGCGCAGCAGGATGCGGCGGCGCGGCGTGCCGTCCTCGCGGTAGGCGTCGGGTGCGGTGCCGCGGAGGGTCGCCACCAGGCCCGTCTTAAGGGGGCGCTCATAGGGGATATTCATGGCGTCGAGCTGGTTGGCGATGTCGGAGGTTGTGCGCTCTTCGGCGAGGCTCAGCTCCGGATGCTTATGGAAGTGCCGGCGCTGCTTGATGATATAGGGCTCAAACTCGGCGGCGATATCTCGGATGGCCGCGGTGACGTCGTCTGCCGCGCGAGCCTCGGTCGCCGCCATAATCTGCTGTGCCTTGGTCTTCGTCATGATCGATTTGCTCCTTGCTGGGTTGATCGCAAAATCGTACAGGCTCTCTCCAGTATGCCACCTGCCGCTAGGGCTGGCAAAGCTGCCGTTTGCCGCTTGGCATTTTGTAACCGAGACGGGGGAGTACACTCGGGGGTGTTGAATTTCCTGCCAGAGATGGGGATGCCCATGCAACATATCGATCGGATTATCCGCTCCAAGAACGTCTTTACCGCGCAAGACGGCATCGATACTGCTCGTGAGCTGGCGATTGCCATCGCAGGTGACCGTATCGTCGCAGTCGGCAAGCCCGATGACGTGATCGCCGCCGCTCCCGCCGCCACGCCGGTTCTCGACTACGGCGAGCAGTTTGTCTGCCCCGGTTTCCATGACGCTCATCTGCACTTCTTCCATACCTCGGTCGGTTCCTCGCCGTACATGCTCATGGATATGGGCACGTCCGAGGCGGCGCTGGTACAGCACGCGCTCGAGTTTTCCCAGGACCTGCCCGACGACGCTTGGGTTGTGACGCAGGGCTGGCGCGACTACCGTTGGGACCCGCCCGAGCATCCTACCAAGGCGTCGCTCGATGCGGCATTCCCCGATCGTCCCTGCGTTATGTATTCGGGCGACGGCCACACGCTGTGGCTCAACAGCCGCGCACTCGAGGCGCTCGGCGTCACGCGCGACAGCGAGCCGCCGGCGGGCGGCAGCTACGACAAGGACGCAAACGGCGAGCTCACGGGCATTGCTCACGAAGCGGCTGCCATGCAGCTGTTGCCGCGCTGTCTTGAGTGGCTGGGCGAAGATCGCATCGCAAGCGCTTACGCCGATCAAATGAGGCGCATGGCCGAGCAGGGCATCACCTCGATCTGCGATATGTCGCTCATGCCCATGCTGGGCTGTGATTTTATCCGCGACGATGTCTACGACAAGCTGCAGACGACCGGCAAGCTGGGCATTCGTGCCCATCTGTTCCCCACGCTGCTGGATGACCAGTCGCGTCTAGAAGAGCTCCAGGTACGTTACGCGAACAACGCGCTGCTTTCGGCGCCAGGTTTTAAGCAGTTCTTCGATGGCGTGTCGAGCGAACACACGGCATATCTCACCGAGCCCTATACCAATCCGCGCTTCCCGGGCGACCGGGGCCGTCTGACGGTCCCGGCTGAGCGCATGCGCAAACTGGTTCTGGCGGCCGCGGAGCGCGGTCATACCGTACGCATCCACGTTATTGGTGACGGTGCGATTCATGCCGCGCTGGATATCTTCGAGGAAGCGGCCGACCTGTACGGCCTGCCCCAGCACGGCCATAACACGCTCGAGCACCTAGAGAACCTTCTGCCCGAGGACATCGACCGCCTGCGCAAGCTCAACGTGGTCGCCTCGAGCCAGCCCTGCCATATTACGCTCGATCCGGGTGGACCGGAGCGCGATCTGGGCCTGGAGCGCAGCCGCATCATGTGGCCGTTCGCAACCTATAAGCAGCGCGGCATTCGCCAAGCCTTCGGTACCGACAGCCCTATCACGCCCGTTACCAGCATGAACGTGCTCTACACGGCTATCACGCGCCAGGACCCCAAAAGCCACTGGCCCGAGGGCGGCTGGTTGCCGAGCGAGCGCATCGATGCAGCAACGGCTCTGCGCAACTACACCCTGGGCAGCGCCTATGCAGCGGGCGACGAGCAAAACCTCGGCAGCTTGGAGCCTGGCAAGTACGCCGACCTGGTAGTCCTGGACCAAAACCCGCTCACCATCGACCCCCAAGAGCTCCAAGCCACCAAGGTCCAGGTCACCTACCTGGCAGGTAACGTAATCTACGAGCGCTAGCCTCATACCTCACTCATAGGGGGCACGTTTCAGCAACGTGCCCCTTTCTTATTCGCACCATCCGCATCGCCATTTTGCTGCACTGACTTTTCTGAATGCCGGGCCCTAGTTAGTCAACCTGGCTCCCAGGGCGGACCGGAGGGCATGAAGTTTGTCGCGAGTTCCGCACGCAAAGGAAAGCACTTAATGTGCTTTCCGTCTTGCGCAGGACTGTAGAGCAGTAAACTTCATGCCCTCCGGTCCGCCCCGGGAGCCACCGCTAAGTTATCCCCCGGCATTCAGAAAATCTAAGTGCCAAAAAATAAGATTTTTTGACTCCGTGTTGTATAACCCGCCATTCGTGGGTACCATTCAACGCGTACGCAAACAAAAAGGGTTAATTCGCGTGGTATAACCGCGCGGCCCAAAAAGGAGGAGACAAGCATGTCGTCTTTGAAGCCGCTTGCAGATCGTGTTCTGGTCAAGCCCGACGAGGCCGAGCAGAAGACCGCTTCTGGTCTGTATATCGCCAGCAACGCTCAGGAGAAGCCGCAGCGCGGCACCATTGTTGCCGTTGGTGCCGGCAAGGTCAACGACAAGGGTGAGCGCATTCCCATGGACGTCAAGGTCGGTGACGTTGTCATCTACGGTAAGTTCGGTGGCAACGAGGTTAAGGTCGACGGCGAGAAGTATCTGCTCATGCGCGCCGATGACATCTACGCTGTCGTCGAGGCCTAGTCTCGTCAGAATCTCTGATTCGTCTTTGAACGCGCTCGTCGCATAGGACTCGGAAGCGGCGACGCGAGTCACATTTCTTTTGGAGGATTACCCACTATGGCAAAGAACATTACGTTCAACACCGATGCCCGCGCTAAGCTCGCCAAGGGCGTCAACACCCTGGCCGACGCCGTTACCGTCACCATGGGCCCCAAGGGCCGCTACGTTGCGCTGCAGCGCACGTTCGGTGCCCCGACCATCACCAACGACGGCGTTTCCGTCGCTAAGGAGATCGAGCTCGAGGACAACATCGAGAACATGGGCGCCCAGCTGGTGAAGGAGGTCGCCACCAAGACCAACGACACCGTGGGTGACGGCACCACCACCGCAACCCTGCTCGCTCAGGCCATCGTCAACGACGGTCTGCGCAACGTCGCCGCTGGCGCCAACCCGCTGGCCATCCGTCGCGGCATCGACAAGGCCGTCAACGCCGCCGTCGCCGAGATGAAGAAGCAGGCCAAGCCGGTCGAGACCAAGGAGCAGATTGCTTCCGTCGGTACCATCTCCGCCGGTGACCCCGAGGTCGGCGAGAAGATCGCCGAGGCCATGGAGGTCGTGGGCAAGGACGGCGTCATCACCGTCGAGGATTCCCAGACGTTCGACATCACCATCGACACCGTCGAGGGCATGCAGTTCGACAAGGGCTATGTCTCCGCTTACTTCGTCACGGATAACGACCGCATGGAGGCCGTGATGAAGGATCCGTACATCCTCATCACCGACCAGAAGATCTCCAGCGTTCAGGACATCATGCCTGTTCTCGAGGCTGTCCAGCGCGCCGGCCGTGGCCTGCTCATCATCGCTGAGGACATCGACGGCGAGGCCCTGCCCACCCTCGTCCTCAACAAGATCCGTGGCGCTCTCAACGTCTGCGCCGTCAAGGCTCCGGGCTACGGCGATCGCCGCAAGCGCATCCTCGAGGACATCGCCGTCCTTACCGGTGGCCAGGCCGCTCTGGACGAGCTGGGCGTGAAGGTCGCTGACATCACCGCCGATATGCTCGGTACCGCTAAGTCCGTCACCATCTCCAAGGACAACACCGTCGTCGTTGGCGGCGCTGGTTCCAAGGAGGCCATCGACGCCCGCATCGCTCAGATCAAGGGCGAGATGGAGAACACCACCTCTGACTTCGACCGCGAGAAGCTCCAGGAGCGCCTGGCCAAGCTCTCCGGTGGCGTTGCCGTCATCAAGGTCGGCGCTGCTACCGAGTCCGAGCTCAAGGAGATCAAGCATCGCGTCGAGGACGCCCTGCAGGCTACCCGCGCTGCTGTCGAGGAGGGCATTGTCGCTGGCGGCGGCGTCGCCTTCATGGACGCTGTTCCTGCGCTCGATGCTGTCGAGATCGACGACCCCGAGGAGAAGATCGGCGTCGACATCGTCAAGAAGGCTCTGACCGCTCCGGTCGCTACCATCGCCAAGAACGCTGGCTTTGAGGGCGCTGTCGTGGTCGACAAGGTTGCCGAGCTGCCCGCCGGCCAGGGTCTCAACTCTGCCAACGGCGAGTGGGGCGACATGATCGAGATGGGCGTCCTCGACCCCGTCAAGGTAAGCCGCGTCACCCTGCAGAACGCTGCTTCTGTCGCCAGCCTGATCCTCATCACCGAGGCCACCGTCTCCGATGTGCCCAAGAACACTCAGCTTGAGGACGCTATCGCTGCTGCTACCGCTGGTCAGCAGGGTGGCGGTATGTACTAAGGCCGACAAGGTCTAGAACTCCCACCGGGAATCCGGGGGCGTGACGGGGCTTCTCTCCGGAACGTCCTCGGACATGCAAAGAGGCTCCGCATCGCGCTTCGCGCTGCGGAGTCTCTTTGCGTTCTGACGCTCCTATTTGGCAAGGTGTTTTTTAGAATCCATTTTGCGCTCGGCCTCG
>CAUFXK010000011.1 GCA_959596495.1 uncultured Collinsella sp.
TGGACAGAAGCAACGCCGGCAAGATGAGCGTGCCGGTGGGAATCAGCAGCTTGACGGGTGCACGCTCGATCTCGCGCTCGACCGCGGCGCGATGAGCCGCACGGATCTCACGACTTTGAGCGGCCAGCGTCTCGGCAAGTGGGGCACCCAGGGCGAGCGCCTGCCCCACCGTGATGGCAAAGGTCTCGAGCGCTCGCACGTCCAGGTCGCGCGCGGCGGCCAACAACTCGTCCTCACGCGTGCCCACGCCCACCTGCCACGCCATGCAGGCGCGCTCAAGGCGAAGAGCCAGCACTGACCGGCGGTTGGCGCAGAAAATCTCAAGCGCCGCATCAAACGAAAGACCGGCCGAAAGACCCAAGCGCACAACATCGATCATCTCGGACACTTCGCCGAGCGACACTCGCGCCGGGCCGCCCGCTCCAACCGCGCCCTTCACTCGCGCGGTCAGAGCATCGACCACCGAGCGACCCGCGGCAGCGACCAGCACCGCCTCGCGCTTGCAGGCCCCTGCGATCTTGCGTGCATCCGCCCGATCCAAACCCGTCGCGACAAATACACTCAGGGCGCACAGGCAAGCCGCAACTGCAACCGGGGCGCTCATAGCTCCACCCGCATAATGCGCCGGATAACCACCAGGGCAACGGCGTTGAGGGCAAGACCCAGCACCACAGCGCCCGCGCCGGCAGGCGTCGCAAGACCGCGACGAAAATCTGCCGAAAGCAGCGCCAACACCGCGAGCATGCCCGCCGGCATCGCCGCGACCATATGCGCAGACATACGCGCCTGTGACGTCTTAACATCCAGGCGGCGTTTGAGCTCAATGCGCCCCCCTACCATGCTCGACGCCTCGGACAGTAAGTCGGCAAGCGGAGCTCCGGTGCGCTGAGACACCTTAAGCGCCAAGGTCACAAGCGAAAGACCGGGGGCGTCGATGCGCACGAGCAAGTCATCGAGCGCGTCGGTCGCCGAGATGCCGCAATCGATCGCCGCCGCCACCCGCAAAAACTCGGTATGCACTGGCTCTTGCGCATGAGCGCCCACAAAGCGCATGCCCTGGGCCAGCGAATGTCCCGAGGCAAGCGACATGGAAAGTGCGGTAAACGCCTCGGGCATTGCCTCTTCTGCATCGTGTTGCTCGCGCCGGCTCTCAAAGCCATCCCGAGCGGCACCAACGGCAAACGGAGCAACAAGTCCCAAGGCAAATCCGAGGGGCGATAACGACACCATCGTTAGTAAAACGCAGCAGACACCGCTCGATAGCAGCAGAAACGCCAAACGTCCCGAAGCATCTTCGATCACGAGGCCAAGGCGATGCGCCGGAGCCAGCGATGCCCACGAACGGGCGATCTTTTTCAGCAGATCGTTTTCCACCAGCTCACGCGGCAGCTTCTCTGCCACCGTCTCGAGCGCCTGACGTGCCAGCTCCGCCGGCGGTACCTGCGGCACACGAGGTTCCGCCCCGCACGCCGTCGCGACAGAAAGCCCTGCCAAGCCCCCTACGACGAGGGGCACAGTGATCTCCATTCGTCCACCTCCTCTTGTGTGAGCGTCCCCGACCGCAGGCCTTCTGCGATAAACGGCGGCTCGCGGTCAAGCGTCCAGGTGCGCTCGGCGGCATCGAACGTCACATAGCGCTCGAGCTCTACGCCGCCCGATGCGGCGCGTCGCACCCCCGAATACGAGGAGACGAAGCGCCTGCCATCGGCGTGGCGCTCGGACATCACGATACCGTCGAGTGCCATGGCAATCTGCTCCTCGATGAGCTCGCTCGGCAGATCGATGCCATAACGTGCAAGCAACGTCAGACGCACCACGGTCTCCTGTTCTGAACCCGCATGAAGCGTGGTGAGCGACCCGTCGTGGCCCGTGTTCATGGCCTGCAACATGTCGCAGCACTCGGCACCGCGCACCTCGCCCACCACGATGCGGTCGGGGCGCATGCGCAGGGCATTAGTCACCAGGTCGCGGATCGTCACCGCGCCCTCGCCCTCAATTGAAGCCTCGCGCGCCTCTAGGCGCACCACGTGCGGATGATGCGCAAACTTGAGCTCGGCAGAGTCCTCGATCGTCACGATGCGCTCGCCGGTGGAAATCTCACATGACAACGCGTTGAGCAGGGTGGTCTTACCAGATCCCGTGCCTCCCGCAACCGCCAGGTCCTGTCGCAGCGACACCGCACACGACAGCAGCTGCGCATACCAAAGCGGCAGCGATCCCAACCCCACGAGCTCGTCCAGCGAGCAGATACGGTCCGAGAACTTTCGGATGGTGAGAATCGGTCCGTCAATCGCCACAGGCGGAATCACCGCGTTGACGCGATAGCCCGTTTTGAGGCGGGCGTTGACGATGGGGCTGCGCTCGTCGATACGGCGGCCAAGTGGCGAGATAATGCGGTCGATAAGCACACGGATCTGCTCATCATCCTCAAACGCATGCTCGATGGGGTACAAGACGCCGCCGCGTTCAAAGAAAGCCGAGCGGCAGCCGTTGATCATGATCTCGGTAACGGTGTCGTCCTCGATGAGCGGCTGCAACGGCCCCAAGCCCACCACGTCATCCAAAATCTCGTCGATGATGGTCTCGCGCTCGGGCGTCGCGAGATCGGTCGGCTCCTCAACATTGAGCGCCGCCTCCACCGCAGGACGCAATTCCGAGCGGGCAAGTGCCGGGTCGATATAGGCGCTGATACGCGCCACTTCGTCGTAACCCATGCGGTCCATCACGGCGCGCTTGGTGCGTCGTTTCACGGCGCGGCGACGCCCCACATCTACAGGCGCTGCCGCCGCCGCAGCGCCGGCAGCCTTAATCCTCGTTTGCAGGCTCATCGCTGATCACCCTCGCGCGACCAGGGAAGGCGGATACGCGGGCGTTCGGTGCGCGTTGCACGGTCGGCGACCATATCGCTCCAAGGGCCGACGGCGCACCCCAGTTCCACGAGCATCTCGCGCGTGGCCTCGCGCACGCTAGTCGCAAAAGCGCTGGTCTGCCCCACTGCCTCGTCAGCGCGCCCAAACGCCATGAGCGCGGCGAGATCCTGCCCGCCATCGGCGATACGAATCTTGGAGCTTAACGCACAGGCAATCTCAAAGCGCATGGCGACGTCCTCGTCTGCCCCGCGCGCACCGAACCGGTTGAACACGGCGCTCATGCGCGTGCGCGGCACACCTACTCGACCTGCCAGTTCAATGACGCGCGATGCCGATGCCGCGGACGACACCGCCGCATCGCCAACGACCAGGCAACGGTCGCTCGCCGCCACCGCAGCCGCCACGGCGTCGCCCCAAAAGACCGAGGTATCGATAAAGACCACGTCGGATTCGCGACGCAGAACATCAAGCAGTAGCTCCACCGGACGTGCCATGAGCTCGGCTTGCTCGGGCGCCGCGACGGGACCCCAGAGCGTAACGCCCGGCGCCACGCGCATCGAAGCGGCTACGATATCCGGCTCGGTGAGCATGCCCGCCGCCGACGGCTCGATAAGTGCCGCCATATCGCGCGGAGCATCGACGCCTAACAAGTCGTAAAGGTTTCCAAACATCAGGTCCAGGTCGAGCACGGCGGCACGCAAGCCCAACAGCGACGATGTGTGTGCCATGGTGGCAACGATCGTCGACTTGCCGCAACCGCCCGAACCCGAAATAGCGCAGATGACTGGAGCTCGATGCGGCGGAGCGGTAGCGTCTGCCGGCGGCATCGGAGGCGGCGGGGCGGGCGTCGGTGACAGCGTCCCCGTCTCCCCCGCCGCAACCACGTGCTGCGTCCAAGCCGGCATGGCTGCTTGTTCGGTCTGCGAGGCAGGCTCGTTCTGCGCAATCTGCTCATGCTGCATCAGCGACAACTCGCCGCACCCGGCAAGGCCCTCAACTTCGTCGAGTTCATCCGCCAGATTCACGCCGTGCACGTATCCCATATCTACTGCCGGGGAGTCGCCAGCATGCTGCGCCGGCCCTCCAGCGTCATCGTATGCAAGGGGGTCCCGGGGGCGCCGACCATGCTCGGCTTCCGCTTTTCCATATTCATCAACACGCGGGCCTCTTGTAGCGCGAGGCGCCCCGGGTTCCCTATCAACAAAAGCATCGGGCTCAATCGTCATGCGCCGATCGGAATCAACCGTTCCCTCACCCGCGCGCCCGTTGCCGCATATACTGTGTGCAGCGATGACCTCGGTCGCCCCCGCGCGAAACAGCCCCTCGATATCCGACGGATCGAGCGCTTCTATCAACACGACCACGCGACTCACGCGGCCTTCGGCCGTCAGGCGCGCAACAGTCTTGCGCACATCTTCGGTATCAAACAGAGACGCCGCGATGATGGCAGCCCCGCGGCGCGACGGAAACGCCCGCGCCATGGATACCAGCCCGTCCAGGTCGCCCACGCGAAGCACCTGCGCGCCCACATCGCGACCCTCGACTTCCTGCTGTAGCAGCCCGTAATCGCCGCACGCGCAGCACGCAAGCCAGATCGCCTTCATCACTCGTCGCCTCCGCTCTTTTTGCCGCGCGCCGTGGCGGGAATCGTCAAGCTGACCGTTCCCTTTCCCGAGGCTCCCAGCAATTCCTTGACATCTTCGGGGTCTGCCGCCAGCGTCACCCACTCGATCTTGCCTTCGCGCGAGGTGCCTGCATCTTCGCTGGTATCGATCACGTACGCGCCGCACAAACGATCGGTCACGCCATCTTTTTGCACGTACACATCCACATAGCTGCCCACGCCCGTGGCGCCGCCGACCGAGTGCTCGACATCGACCGCCACCGAAACGGCAACCTTGCCTTTAGGCACCTCGAGCTTGTGGCTCTCGGCCTTGGTGTAGACATTGCAAATCACGGCGTTTTTGGGAATGCGCGAGGTCGTCACGTCGCCACGCACCTGACGCAGCTCGGTCGCCGCGTCACGCGGCAGCAGACTCGTCAGCCACTCCTGGGTTATGACATTGGTCTCATCGAGGGTCTCGCCCACATCGATATCGCGCGCCGCGACGCATACCTCGACGCGATCGCCACCGTACTTGGCCAAGGTCTCAGCCTGGACCTGTTCGGCTTGTGAGCGGATCGATGAGCCGTAAACCATGCAGAGCAGAGCAGCGAGCACGCCCGCGACCAGACTGATGGCGATGCGCTTGCTCTTGTTCACGGCCGCTCCTCTCATGGCAGTGCCGGGCGAATGCCCGTACCACCATTGTCTGGGCGGTCAGAGTGCAAAGCGGCGCAATCGCAATCTTGGTTTTCGATGTCAAACCAATCGCTGACCAAAAGCTGACCAGCCCGTCAAGCTCGTGGCAAGGTTTTGGTCAGCACGTCAGCAAACTGCATGTTTCGAGGCTTTTCCGCAGCAAAAAGCCGTCTCCCGAACAGTTGGGAAACGGCTGTCATAGGAAAAATCAATTACAGATGGACATCGGGATCGAGCATTTGAGCACTCACGCGCATGGATAACGCCAGGTTTTGGAACGTTTCCAGACGCAGGCTATCGATCTGCCCGGCGTCCTCGGCCTCGCGAACGGCGCAACCCGGCTCATGGGTATGCGTGCAATCGCCAAACCGGCACGCGCGCGATGCCTCGACAATCTCGGGGAAGGCGCGGGCCAGTCCCCGCTCGTGACCCACGAGCGGTAGGCTGCGCAGGCCCGGGGCATCGGCGATCACGCCGGCGTCGCCCGGCAGCGTCACCATCACGCGCGCGACGGTAGTGTGACGGCCCTGGTCGTCGCGTTCGCGCACACCGCCGGTCGCCAACGTATCGTGGCCCAGCAGCGCATTGAGCAGCGTCGACTTGCCGGCACCCGACTCGCCCAGAATCATGGCGCAGCTCCCGGCAGGCACGCAGGCACGGACCTCGTCCAGGCCGCGGCCCTCGGCAGAGGACGTCACGATCACGCGCACGTCCGGACCCACCAGGCGGCGCACGCGGTCCAGATCGCGCTCGAGTTCCTCGGCATCGCAGCGGTCAGCTTTGGTGAGTACCACCACCGGCTCGGCATCGCAGTCGAGCGCCAATACCAGCGAACGCGCCACACGGTCGAGCAGCACCTCGCCGGCACCGAGCGCCTGCACGATTAGCACGCTATCCACGTTGGAGCAGAGCACCTGGCGCTCTCCGCGGGCACGGCCGCGCCAACGCTCAAAGCTCGTACGGCGCGGCAGCACGCATTCAATCACGCCCATATCGTGCCCGGGAGCGCGGCGCACCGCCACACGATCGCCCACGGCAGGCAGCAGGACCTCGTCCCCACCGCGCGACTTGGCAAATCCCACGGCATGCTCGGCGCGGAAGGTATCGTCGGCAGTCGCCACCAGCGGAAACCCACGATCCAAGCGCACCACGGCGCCAAGCTGCATCTGCTCGGGCTCCTCGGCATGCGCGCAGAAATCATCAAAGGCAGCCTGCTGGGCTTCATCGACCGGCAGGTCATCAAACGCCGGAACGTCCCGCAGCGCGTCAAGCCCCGGTACACTCGCCAGCAACTCCTCAGCAGATGCGGGAGCCTCGGTCGCGAGCTTCCGACGACGATCGCGCTTAGCCCGCGCCCCCGTCGTCTTTTTCTTCGCTTTAGCCTTAGCCTTGCCCACAAGCGCCTCCCAGCACCATAAATCACAACTGAGCAGGTATTTTACCCACAAAAAAGAGCTGGTCGAGCAAACGCTCGACCAGCTCACATACTTTCCCTTAGCCAATGGTCCCGAGAGGTTATCCGAAGGCCCGCGCGCCGGGAGGGGTTTCTTCTGAGCGATCCCGCAGCGCGAAGCGCGAGGACCAGCGAAGAAGAAACCCCGCAGGCGGTCGGGCCGGCGGGAAGGATGGCCTTTCGACCTACTCCTTCTCGACCGCGCGCATGATCGCCTTGTAGATCTCCATCAGCGGGATGATCAGGAAGGCCAGGCCCAGGGCAGCGACAACGCCCTTGAGCTCAAGCGTCACGGGGCCAAAGAACATCTCGGCAAGCGTCGGCTGCACGGTCACGATCACCGTCAGCACCAGTGCCAGCGCGGCGGAAGCCCACAGCCACTTGTTCTGCTTCTTCATGGTGAACAGCGACGCACGACGGCTGCGCATATTGAAGCAGTGGAAAATCTCGACCATGTTGAGCGTGATGAACGCCATCATCACGCCTTCCTCGTCGGCATTGCCGGCGATCATATCGGCGATGTGGATGTAGCCCATGTCAAAGTACACGCCCACAAAGAAGCTCGCCAGCACCAGCGCGGTGATGATTAGGCCCTGGACCACGCAGTCCAGACCCATATGTCCGGCAAAGACACCGTCCTTGGCGTTGCGCGGCTTGCGCTTCATGATGTCGCCCTCGGCATCCTCCATGCCCAGCGCAAGCGCGGGGAAGCAGTCGGTGACCAGGTTCACCCACAGCAGCTGCACCGGCTGGAAGATGGTAAAGCCGATGAGCGTGGCGATAAACACCGAGAAGACCTCGGCAAGGTTGGCCGAAAGCAGGAACTGGATGACCTTGCGGATGTTGTCGTAGATGCGACGACCCTCTTCGCAGGCGCCGATGATGGTAGCGAAGTTGTCATCGGCAAGTACCATGTCGGCGACGTTCTTGGTGACGTCGGTACCGGTGATGCCCATACCAACGCCAATGTCGGCGCGCTTGATGGACGGGGCGTCGTTGACGCCATCGCCCGTCATGGCCACGATCTGGTCGCGCGACTTCCAAGCCTCGACGATGCGTGTCTTGTGCTCGGGCTGGACGCGGGCGTACACGCCGTAGTCCTCGATGTGCGCGTCGAGTTCCTCGTCGCTCATGCGATCGAGGTCGGCACCGGTGATGGCCTGGCTGCGATCGGCGACGATGCCCAGCTGCTTGGCGATGGCCACGGCGGTGTCGATGTGGTCGCCCGTGATCATGACGGTGCGGATACCGGCGTCGTGCGCCTCGTGGATAGCGTCGGCCACCTCGGGACGGACCGGGTCGATCATGCCGGACAGGCCACAGAAGACCAGGTCATGCTCGAGCGCAGCGGGGCTGCAGTCGTCGGGAACCTCGGTGTAGGTGCGGCTTGCCAGCGCCAGTACGCGCAGGGCCTCGTCGGCCATGGCCTTGTTGGCCGCCACGAGCTCGGCGCGGCGCTCCTCGGTCAGGGGGACGACCTTATCGCCCTCGTAGATATGGGTGCACAGGCCGATCACCACGTCGGGCGCACCCTTGGTGTACTGCTCGTACTCGCCATCCAGGGTCTCGACGACCACGGACATCATCTTGCGGCCCGAGTCAAACGGGGCCTCGCCCACGCGCGGATGCTCGGCAGTCAGGCCAGTGAGGCCCGCCTTGCCGGCGTCGTTGACGAGCGCGCACTCAGTCGGCTCGCCCACGGCCTCGCCCAGCTCCTCGTCCCACTGAGCATCGGAGCACAGCGCCATGCCGGCCAGGAACTTCTCCTTGGGCGCAGCGAGCTCGTGCTTGACGACGGTCATCTTGTTTTGGGTAAGGGTACCGGTCTTGTCGGAGCAGATGGTCTGCGTGCAGCCGAGAGTCTCGACGGCAGAGAGCTTGCGGATGATTGCCTGGCGCTTAGCCATCTTGGTCACGCCAAGCGATAGCACGATGGTCACGACGGCGACCAGGCCCTCGGGGATGGCAGCGACGGCGAGCGAGACGGCGACCATAAAGGTATCGAGCAAGGCGGTCGGATCGGTAAGGACGTTGCCCACGCCGTGGCGGAGGATGTCAACGCCAAAGATCACGACGCAGATGACGATCACCATAATGGTGAGGATGCGGCTGAGCTCGGCGAGCTTCACCTGCAGCGGCGTGAGCTCTTCCTTGGCCTCGGCCAGGGCGCCGGCGATCTTGCCCATCTCGGTATCCATGCCGGTGCCGACCACGACGGCGCGACCACGGCCGTACACGACGGTGGAGCCCATGTAGCACATGTTCTTGCGGTCGCCGAGCGGCACGTCATCGGTGCCCGCAGCAAGCTCGATCACGTTGGCGTGCTTCTCTACGGGCACAGACTCGCCGGTGAGTGCGGCCTCTTCGATCTTCATCGTGGCGCTCTCGAGCACGCGGCAGTCAGCCGGGACGGAGTCGCCCGCCTCGAGCATGATCACGTCGCCGGGCACGAGCTCGGCGCTCGGCAGGTGCACGAGCTTGCCGTCGCGCAGCACCTTGGACTGCGCCGCGCTCATCTCCTGCAGGGCCTCGAGGGCCTCCTCGCTCTTGGCTTCCTGGACCACGCCCAGCACCGAGTTGACGATAACGACGAACATGATGATGGCGACATCGGCAAAGTCGGGCTCGCCCTTGACCATGCCCGTGAGGGCGCTGATGACGGCGGCAACGATCAGCATGATGACCATGGGGTCGGCCATCTGCTCAAAGAAACGCTTCCACAGCGGCGTCTTCTCGGCTTCCTCGAGCTTGTTAGGGCCTGTCTTGGCGAGGCGCGACGACGCCTCGTCGTTGCTCAGGCCGAGGTTCTCATCGACGCCTTGGTCGCTGAGCACCTCCGCCGCGGCGGACAGGTATTCCTTTTGCATATAGAGTCCCCTCCTGGGATTCGGGCCACTCAGCAGATTGATGCCCGATCATAATTCCCAGGAGAAGGGCAAGGGCTCATCAAGGCTGCCGTGCTGAGCGGCAGTTGATAGTGGAGCTATGGTACCCCAAAGCGACGCGTCTAGCCAAAACAATCGGTTTGGAAATATGGTCCGCACGCAACGGTGCAGACCGTGTGATGCTCAACATTGGTAAAACGTTTTTTCTTCGGCACATCGCCAAACTGACATATCGCCCAGATAGCAGCGCTTGGAGTGGTTGGTAAAGATTTTTCATATACCGTTTTTCCCGCAAAAAATGAACTTCCATTTCGGCATACGGTCGATTTTTTGGGGTATTCGGTCGGCATTTCGTTATAATCATCTCGGTTTTATTTCTTATGGTTTATCTATCAGCGCAAGACGATGTCAGATGGAGGTCTGAATGTACAAGCGCACTAAGATTGTATGCACCATGGGTCCCGCCTGCGATAGCGACGAGACCATCCGCGAGATGATCAAGGCGGGCATGAACGTCGCCCGTTTTAACTTCTCGCACGGCTCCTACGACGAGCACCACGGTCGCATCGAGCGCGTCCGCCGTATTTCCAAGGAGCTCGGTCTGCCTGTCGGCATCCTGCTCGACACCAAGGGCCCCGAGGTCCGCACCGGCCTTCTGGTCGACGGCAAGAAGGTTGCCGTCAAGACCGGCGATAAGATCGTCGTCACCGCTCAGCCCACGTCCGAGGATTTCCACGGCACCGCTGAGCACATCTCCCTCGACTACCTGGCTCTGCCTTCCGAGGTCGAGAAGGGCTCCCTCATCCTGATCGATGACGGCCTGGTTGCCCTCGAGGTCGAGTCCGTCAGCGGCCAGGACATGACCTGCGTCGTTAAGAACGACGGCCTGATCGGCGAGCGCAAGGGCGTCAACATGCCCAACGTCAACATCTCGCTGCCCGCCATCACCGAGCGCGATCGTCAGGACATCCTCTTTGGCCTGACCGAGAACATCGACTACATCGCCGCTTCCTTCATCCGTGACGGCGAGTCCGTCCGCGGCATCCGCAAGCTTTGCCGCGAGAACGGTGGCGAGCACGTGACGATCTTCCCGAAGATCGAGTGCGCCCTGGGCGTCGAGAACTTCGACGAGATCCTCGAGGCTTCCGACGGCATCATGGTCGCCCGTGGCGACCTGGGTATCGAGATCAAGCCCGAGCTCGTTCCGCACATCCAGAAGGAGATCATCGCCAAGTGCAACGCGGCCTACAAGCCCGTTATCACCGCTACGCAGATGCTCGACTCCATGCAGCAGAACCCGCGCCCGACGCGCGCCGAGGTTGCCGACGTTGCTAACGCCATCTACGACGGCACCGACGCCGTTATGCTCTCTGGCGAGTCCGCTGCCGGTAAGTACCCGGTCGAGGCCGTTAAGATGCAGGCCAGCATTGCTCTCGAGACCGAGAAGTACCTCCCGGCCCACGCTCCGCTCGAGGTTCCGGCCGACGCTCACGGCACCCGCGTCGTCAACAACGTTGTGGGTATGTCCGCTGTGAACATGGCCACCACCGTTGGCGCCAAGTGCATCACCGTGCCGACGACCACCGGTCGTACCGCACGCCTGATCTCGCACTTCCGTCCCAACATGCCGATCTGCGCGTTCTCCCGCCACGAGTGGGCCGTCCAGCAGATGATCATGTACTGGGGCGTTATTCCGCACCAGGCCGAGATTACCCAGGGCACCGTCAACGGCACGATCGTCAAGGCGATCGAGACCGCTAAGGAGCTCGGCTACGTCGAGGCCGGCGATCTGACCGTCGCTACCGCCGGCGATCCCCGCATGAGTGTTCAGCTCGAGGACAAGGTCTCCTCGACCAACGTCGCTTACGTCGCTCAGGTGCGCTAAATCGCACTTGCAAGCACGCTTGCATTGCAAAAGGGCCCGGAAGGCTTTGCCTTCCGGGCCCTTTTTAGACCTTCTTCGTATGCCGCATCATCGATTTGTGTTCAGTCGCAAGCCTCTCCGATGCCGAGCGCACCACCGAAGACGCCCTGCGACGGGAGCCGTTGGTCAATTGGGATGAACTGTTCACCGTTAAGCCGGCCGGCTAGCAGCTAGCGATCAGGGGGACTGCGGGAACGTCAGAAGCAGCAACGCGAGCCGCAAATCCCGCCTCGGTCAGCTCGATGACCTCGGTAAACGTTGCATCGAAAAACTCCTCGGTTAGCAGGCGATACGGCGGATGATCGGGCTCGCCGGGGTTTTCGCGTACAATCTCGTGCATGACGCCGATAGTCTTGAGCACATATTCTTTATGGATGGGATACTGCCCAAAACGCGTCGCAGCGGTATAGAGGCGATCGGTCGCACGCGGAATGGAAACGATGCCCAGCGTCTTGCCAAACCAGTCAAAATCGCCCTGCTTTTTAATGCGGAATTCCTCGCACGGCTTGCCGCCGTGTGCTTCCAGATACTGGTTCACACGCGTGTTCCATACCGTGTCGGCCACCAGATGCGACCAGACGCCCAGCGTTAAATCGAGCAGCGACTGCGCCACATCTTCGGACGCAAGCGAGAACTCACAGGCGCCGGGACCGACAACCGGCTCGGCATCCCTGTAGCGCTGAGGATAGTGCACGCGGTTCAGTCGCTCGCGCTCCTCGACAATCGAGGTAGCCTCAGCAGGTTCGCCCGCGGGTGCGCCTTTAAGCAGCGGCGCCACATAGGTATCCCAGAACTCGTGCTCGCGCGGCTTAGGGATAGGCTCGGGCTTTGCAAAGTGCGTAATGCGATACGGAATGGGATCGGCGATACCAGGGACCATATAGCCCACGAAGATATCCGGAACCACGCAGCCAAACAAAAAGGCATTGCGGTCGCGCACGCTATCGGCAAGCACGCTAGCACGTGCCAGCAAGCGCTCCGTTTGAGCGATATGAATGTTCCAACTTGGCATAGCCACCCCCATAAAACCTGGTTAACTATACCATCACGGCAGAGTCGCACAGGCGGCCATACATACCCTACGCAGCAACTATTCCGCAGTACCGCTTTCGGTTCCATACGACGGCACGGGCGCCTCAACCACATGGTGATATCGATCGATATAGATGGCACGGGCCTCCAGGCGGCGCACCAAATCTTGATGGTGCGTACTCATCAAAACCGTCTTACCGGCAGCAACGTAGGCCAGCAAAAAGTTGACTACGATGTCGCACGAGTCCTCATCGAGCCCGTTGGTGGGCTCATCGAGCACTAGGATATCGGGGTTCATCGACACCACCGCAGCCAGCGCAACGCGCTTCTTTTGCCCGCCCGAAAGCTGATAGGGCGAGGCATCGACCAGATCGGCAACCTGGAACAGCTCCATGGCATCGCGGACGCGGCGCTCGAGCTCGTCTGTCGGCAGCCCCATCTGCGCGGGGCCAAAAGCAACTTCCTCGCCCACCGTAGCGCAGAACAGCTGGGCGTCGGCATTCTGGAACACAAAGCCCACGCGCTGATGAAAACGCTGAGCGGCTGCGGAATCCTTGAGATATGCCGCATCGATCACGTGCCCGTCAAACAGGTACGCACCCGCGTCCGCTAGTTCAAGACCGTTGATAAGGCGCATAATCGTCGTCTTACCGCAGCCGTTGGGACCGAGTAGGGCAACGAGTTCACCACGATCGACCTGCAGCGACACACCATCGACAACCGTATGCCCCGCATAGGAGAACAGCACGTCGCGAAACTCGATGAGCGGCACGCTCTTGGCGCCAGTAGCACCGCTCGCGCCCATCACGCCATTCGTATCGTTTGCCAAAACGTCGCCCTTCCCTATCCACATCGACGGCTCGGCCGCCCGCGCTACAGCACCGCGCACAACACGGCGAGCAGCACCACGACGACCGCATAGACCGCATCGCGCCAGCCAAAGCCGCTCCGCGCGGGAGTCGGATACGCACCGGCAAAGCCACGGCAAAGCATAGCCTCGTCCATCGCGCGGCTGCATTCCATCGCCTTGATAAAGGTCATGCCCATGATACCCGCGATCGAATCGGTACGCGAAAAACCCGCAGGCGCACGACCCACACTGCGCAGCATGACCGATTCGGTCAGATCGTGCGCCGTGCGTCCCAGCACCTCGATGTGCTTGAGCGCCATATCAAACGTAAAGATGACCTCGTCGGGCAGCTGTAGCGTCTTGAGCGCCGCCGACATGCGGCTCCAGGTGAGCGTCCACGAAACGCCCAGCACGAACGACACGTTAATGAACGTCTTGAGCGCGATCTTGAGCATGGCGCCCGCGGCAGAAGCGCCCAGCAGCAGGGCAGGCAGTGCCAGAACCACCGCAAGCCCCGTGGCGCCGAGCGCCGGTACAAAGGCCGCACGCAGCCCGCGTACGGGGCGCACGGCAACGAGCACCAGCGCGATGGCCGCCATCAACATGAGGTACAGCGGGCTCTGCGTCAGACACACGCACAGAACGCAAACGAACATCCCCACCAGGCGCACCGGAGCCGAAACGCAAGAAAGGGCGCGGTCGACCATCGACCCGCCCTCGTGCGCGCCTCCACCCAGGCGAACCCGCTCAAGCAGGCTCGCCAGGTGCAGGACATTCTTTTGCATCACACGATGCCGAGCCCCCGCGGGCTCGTAACGCTCCTCGGCCGCAAGCCAACTAGGCAGCTCGGCTATTGCCATGAGCACCGCTTTCCTTGACCGTCAGCGAGACCAGGCGGAATGTGATGGTGAGCACCGCCACGCCAATCACGCCCGAAAGAATATACATCGCAGCCTGGCCGGCAAAGCCAAGGCCCTGCTCCTCGGAATAGGCCTGCAGATAATCGCCCGTGGGCAGGGCGTCGGCAAAGGTCGGGGTGTCGAGGCCGACCGAAGCCTGCAGGCTGTCGTCGCCAGCCTCCTGAACGGCGGTCGCGGCGCCCTCGGCGTCCCACTCACCCCAGGCGTCACCGGTGGCGAGCAAGCCGAGCGGCGTAGCCACGACAAGCACGGCGACCAGAATGAGCGTGGGAATCAGGGAAGTCTTCTTGGCGGTACCATCGGCGGCAAGCTGGCCATCGGCGGCTTCGGGGCCGACGATAATGCTCGGCGCCGTCTTCTTAATGAAGCCGTAGATGGCGGCCGTCGCCACGCCCTCGATCACGCCGGCAACCAGCATATGCGGGATCAACATGGCCGGAATAGCCACGGACAGCGGGAAGGGGCAGTACAGAGGGGCGCCCGAAGCGTTGGTGAAGAGCATCGGCTGAATACCAAACTCGATTGCCGCGCACAGGGCCGCCAGGCACAGGCCGACCCAACCGCTCACGATGGCAGAAACCGAGGTGCCCCAGCTCTTGTCGTGCAGACGGCTGTTGAGCGCACGGAACACGATAGCAGCGACAAACGGCAGCACAAAGGCCATGTTAAAGCAGTTGGCGCCAAACGACAGAACGCCGCCGTCGCCAAACAGCAGCGCCTGCAGCGCCAGAGCGACCGAGACAGCGATAGCCGCGGCCTCGGGGCCCAGCAGCAGCGCGATGAGTGCGCCGCCGACGGCGTGACCAGTGGTACCGCCGGGCAGCGGAACGTTGAACATCATGAGCAAGAAGGAGAATGCGGCGCAGATGCCCAGGAACGCCATATGCTCGCGATCGAGCGTGGCGCGCACCTTTTTGATGCAGTGAACCCATACGGGCACCATCGCCACCGCCATAACGGCATCGGTCTGCGGGGACAGATAATTATCGGGAATATGCATGCACGCCTCCCGGTTATCGGCGCACGGAATTGCAACGCCGTTTGAATCACCTTTCCAGTGTTACGTAATGTCAGATTCGTAACACGACGCGGGCTATCATAGCAAAACGGCGCACTGCCGACAAAGCAGCACGCCGTTATGTAATGCGCGTGTCATATATGCAGGCTCAACGGTGCCTTATACCGGGCATAGCGGTCATGTAGGATTCGGCAGCAGCCACCGCTAACCCATACCCCAGCGCAGGACCTAGCCGCGGACCTCGCCGTTTACGCCCTTGCACACCTTGGTGACGATCTTCTGGTGCGCCTTTTCGACCTCTTCGCTGGTGAGCGTGTGGTCGTCGGAGCGATACGTAAGCGCAAAGGCCATGGACTTCTTGCCCGCTCCGATGCGGATGGGATCGCGGTAGACATCGAACAGGCGCACGCCCTCGAGCAGCTTGCCGCCGGCACTCGTAATACGACGCTCAAGATCCTCGCAGGTCACAGTGTTGTCGACCACGATAGCAAGGTCGTGCTCAACGGCCGGGTACTGCGAGAACTCACGGTAGTTCTCCTGGTTGCGGGCGCCCTTGATCAGCTTGTCCAAGTCGAGCTCAAAGGCAACGACGACCTCGTCAATGCCCATAGCCTCGCGCGCCTCGGGGTGAATCTCGCCAACCCAGCCCAGCACGGTACCGCCCGAGAGCACCTCGGCAGCACGACCCGGCTGCAGGAAGGCATAGCCCTCGCCCTCGACGGGACGGAAGCGAACCTTCTCGACGCGCAGCTGGGCAAGCAGCTCCTCGACAATGCCCTTGCCAAAGAAGAAACGCAGCTTACGGTACTTCATGTTCCAGGACTGCTCGCTCCACTGGCCCGACAGCACGCCCGCTACGGACTTGGTCTCCTTGGGCAGGCTGGCGTTCTCGCGACCGTGGAACAAGCTGCCGACCTCGTACAGATGCACGTTGGGCGTGCCGTGGGCCTCGTTGTAGGCCACAGACTGCAGCAGACCCGGCAGCAACGAGCGGCGCATCTCGGTCTGCTCGGCCACCAGCGGGTTCATGAGCACCACGGGGCAGCCGCGGCCTTCGGTGGACATGCCGATCTTCTCCAGGTCGCCCGGGGCGGCGAAGCCAAAGGTCGTGGTCTCGTTGAGGCCGCAGGCGCGCAGGATCTCGCCAACCTTGCGGGTGAGCTTCTGCTCGCGGGTCAGGCCGCCGATATGGTTCCTGGCAGCCGGGATGGTCGCCGTCACGCGGCCCATGCCCCACAGGCGCAGGACCTCCTCGATCAGGTCGATCTCGCGCGGCAGGTCGGGACGGAAGCTCGGCGGCGTGACCATAAAGTCCTCGCCGTCGCGCTCGACGGTGCAGCCCAGGCGGGTGAGTGAGCGCTCGATAAAGTCGGGCTCGATGTCAGCACCGCAGATGGCGCGTACGCGGGCCAGGCGCAGCTTGATGCCGTCGATGGTCTTGGGCGCGGGGAACACGTCCACATAGCCGGGGGCGACCTCGCCGCCGGCGATCTCCTCGATGAGCGCGCAGGTAACGTTGGCAACATCCACGCAGCCGGTCTCGTCGACCTGGCGCTCAAAGCGGATGGAGGCGTCGGAGATCAGCGACAGGTCACGGCTGGTGTGCGAGGTGCGGCCGGCGTTGAAGCAGGCGCTCTCGACCATCACGTCGACGGTGTCGTCCTCAATCTCGGAATCCATGCCACCCATAACGCCGGCCAGCGCCACAGGACGCTCGCCGTCGGTGATGAGACCCATGCCGGCGTCGAGCGTACGCTCCTCGCCGTCGAGCGTCGTGAACTTCTCGTCCTGCTGGGCGGCGCGAACGACCACGCGGCGCCTGCCATCGCGCTCGGCAAAGGTGTCGAGGTCAAAGGCGTGCAGCGGCTGACCAGTGAGCATCATCACATAGTTGGTGATGTCGACGATGTTGTTGTGCGGGCGCACGCCCAGGGCGTTAAGGCGCTTGACCATCCAGTCGGGCGACGGGCCGACCTTCACGTTGCGCACGATGCGGGCAACGTAGCGGTCGCACAGGCCCTCGTCGGCAATCTCGACGGAAAGCTCGTCGTCGGTCGCGCGGCCGGTCTCGGCCTTGATGGCGGGCAGCTCAACGTGGAAATCGCGGTCGAAGATGGCGCCGGTCTCGCGAGCCATGCCGATCATGGACAGGCAGTCGGGGCGGTTGGGCGTGATCTCGCAGTCGAGCACGGTGTCGCTCGAGCCCACGTACTCGGCAAACGGCATGCCGCAGGGCGTATCCTCGGGCAGGATCATAATGCCGGAGTGGTCGCCACCCAGGCCGAGCTCGCGCGCGGAGCAGTTCATGCCCATGGACACGACGCCGCGAAGCTTGCTCTTCTTGATCTTGACGTCGCCGGGAAGCACGGCGCCGATCATGGCCGTGACGATGTGGTCGCCGGCCTCAAAGTTCTGCGCGCCGCAGACGATCTGCAGCGGAGCGGGATTGCCGTCGGGGTCGAGGTTCTTGTCGCCCACGTCGACCGAGCACACATACATGTGGTCGCTATCGGGGTGCGGAGTCTTGGTGAGCACCTTGGCGGTCACCACGTGGTCGAAGGACTCGCCCACGGTGTCGATCGCCTCGACCTCGGTGCCGGTACGGATATATTCGTCCGAAAGGGTCTTGGGATCCTCCGGAATATCGATCATGGTCTTGAGCCAGTCGTAAGAAACGCGCATGTAGCTCTCCTAGTTCTTAATCTCCGCAAAGGGAGGAATATCAAATGAAGACGTTCGCCTTAGGGTTGTCCAGGTGCCCCAGGTTGGCGTGAAAGAGGAGCGACGCGTACTAAAGGTACGCGAGCGACGGTTTGAACGCCAAGATGGAGTGCCTGGGCAAGCCTAAAATTGGTTCAGGAAACGCATATCGCCCGTCATGAGCGTTCTGAGGTCGGGCAAGTCGTAGCGCAGTGCCGCGACGCGCTCGGCACCAATACCAAAGGCAAAGCCGGTGTACTTCTCGGGGTCGATGCCGCAGTTGATCAGGACGTTGGGGTCGACCATGCCGCAGCCCAGGATCTCGATCCAGCCGCTGTGCTTGCAGAAGTTGCAGCCCTTGCCGCCGCACACGTGGCAGCTCACGTCCACCTCGCAGGAAGGCTCGGTGAAGGGGAAGAAATGCGGGCGATAACGCGTCTTGCGGTCCTCGCCAAACATGCACTTAACAAAGTAGTCGAGCGTGCCCTTAAGATCGCCAAAGGTGATGCCCTCGTCGACGACCAGGCCCTCGATCTGGTTGAACTGCGGCAGGTGGCAGGCGTCGGCCGTGTCGGGACGATAGACGGTGCCCGGGCAGATCATGTAGATGGGCGGCTTTTGCGACTCCATGGTGTGGATTTGCACGCCCGAGGTCTGGGTGCGCAGCAGCACGTCGGACTCGCCGTGGGCATGAGCCTCGGGGTGCGCGACGCTGCCGGGGTTGTTGTCGACCACGTAGAAGGTATCGCGGGCCGAACGGCTCGGGTGATCCATGGGGGCGTTGAGCGCGGTGAAGTTGTAGTAGGAGGTGTCGACCATGGGGCCGGACTCGACGGTGTAGCCGATGCCGCAGAAGATGTCCTCGGCCTCCTCGATGATCTGCTTGATCAGGTGCTGGTGGCCGATCTGCGGACGGATGCCCGGCAGCGTGATGTCGACGGCATCGTGCTCGAGTGCGTGCTTGAGGGCGGCGGCCTTCATCTCGGTGGTGCGCTCGTCGAGCATGCCCTCGATCAGCTGGCGCATCTCGTTGGCGCGCTTGCCCATCACGGGACGATCCTCGGGGGCGAGCTTGCCCATCATGCGCATCAGGCCGGTGATGCGGCCCTTGCGACCGAGCAGCTCAACGCGTGCAGCCTCGAGCTTGGCGGCGTCGTCGGCGCCTGCAACGAGCTCCTTGGCCTCTTCCTCGAGTTTGACCAGATCATCAATCAGACTCATGTCTTCCCTTTCGTCTCTCGCGTATCCGCGCTCCGGGGCGGCTGACGCCGCCCGATGCTGCGGATGCGCGGCCCGGTTCGGTAACAAAAAACCGTCCTCGGGCATGTGCATTGCCCAAGGACGGTTGAATTCCGCGGTACCACCTTGTTTGACCCGGCGGATGTCTGGCCCGCCGCGCCCACTCTGTGCCTCTTGTCGCGAGGCTCACGGCTTCCCTACTGAGGCTTTGCTGCCACTGGCCGCGCGCCCGTTGAGGTCGCTGCTCGGGAGTGAACGCTTGGCCCTTGTCACCGCAGGAAGGCTTGCAGCCCATGACCTTCCCTCTCTTGCCGGCGACGCGGCGGGCAAAACCCTCTCCGTCAACGCATTGGGCTATAGGATAACACATTCTACGTGTGCATCGCCGCGTTCCGTTTTGTTCGCGCTGGGTACAAGGCAGGTAGCTGTGCAAACTGGCCGTGCACCCGTCTGCGGCGCTCGGCCTGCGAGATTAAGGATACGGTATGGGAAAGAAACTCGATAAGAAGGCCAAGGCCGCCGTGGCAAAGGCTGCCAAGGGCGTCAAGGTTGCTAAAGCCGACAAGGCCGTCAAAAAATTCCGCAAACTCGAAGGCAAGCTGTGGACTCGCGAGTACCTGCTCAAGATTGCCGAGTTCGATGGAGCGACGATTGCTCCTGCCAACGGCGCAGCAGCGCGTGCCGACGCCATGGGCACGCTTGCCGGCGAGCATCACAAGCTGCTGACCAGCGAGAAGTCCGTTGAGCTCGTACGCTCGCTGGCACGCGAAACCGTCGCCGGCGGCAAAATCGACGACCCTCAGCTGCTCGACGAGATCCGTGTGCTCGGCCGCGATCAACGTGAGGCCAGTGCCATCCCCACCGAAGAAGCCGAGGCCTGGACCAGGCTCACCTGTGAGGCGGACGCCGTGTGGCACAAGGCCAAGGCAGCCAACGACTGGGCGAGCTTTGAGACCTATGTGGATAGAATCGTCGCCCAACTTAAGCATCAGGCCGAGCTCATGGACCCCAAGCGCGATCCATACGACGTTTGGCTCGACCAGTACGAGCGCGGCCTTTCCGCCAAGAGCTTCGACGCGTTTTGCGACGAGGTCAAGGCCACGGTCGTGCCGCTCGTGCATGCCATCGGCGAGCGCGGCCAGCAGCCGGCTGCCGACTTTTTGCACGCCCACGTGCCCGAGGCTGCCCAGCGCGCCATGAGCTTCGACCTTATGAAGCTTGTCGGCCTGGACCTGGACGACACCACGCTTGCCTTTACCGAGCATCCGTTTAGCGAGGGCTTTGCCGTGGGTGATGCGCGCATCGCGACGCACATCTACGAGGACGACTGCATCTCCAACGTCTACAGCATCATCCACGAGGCGGGGCACACCATGTACGAGCTGGGCGTCAATCCCGCCTATGCGCGCACGTGCTTGGAGGGCGGCACCTCCATGGGCATCCACGAGAGCCAGAGCCGCTTTTTCGAGAACACCGTGGGTCGCAGCCGCGCCTTTATGGGCCCGCTGCTCGAGGTGCTGCGTCGTCACGCGCCCGAGGTCTACGGCGACGTCGACGAAGACACGCTCTACCGCGCCGTGAACATCGCGCAGCCGTCGTTGATCCGCACCGAGGCCGACGAGCTCACCTATCCGCTGCATATTATGGTGCGCTACCAGATTGAGCGTATGCTGTTTGCCGGCGAAGCCACGGCCAAGGACATCCCCGTGCTTTGGAATCGCTTTATGGACGAGTACCTGGGCATTCCGGTTCCCGACGACACGCGCGGCTGCCTGCAGGATACGCACTGGAGCGGCAGCTCGTTTGGCTACTTCCCCACGTATGCGCTGGGTAGCGCCTACGATGCCATGTTTGTGCCGGCCATGTGCCGCGACGGTGTCGACCTCAATGGCGCCTGCGCGAGCGGCGATCTGGCGCCCGTCCGCGCCTGGCTGGACGAGCACATTTGGCAGTGGGGCCGCGCCAAAGACGCGCCGGAACTCATCAAGGGTGCCTGCGGCATGGATTTTGACGCCCGCTACTACTGCAGCTACCTGCAGGACAAGTTCACCACGCTGTACGAGCTGTAAGGATTGACCAGCACGCCATCGCCAACGCCAACCATGTTGACGCCAATGTCTTGGCAACGTCAGCGAAAACGACCCTAAGCGAGCAAGGTGACGTGAAATGAAAGGGCGCTGACCTTCTGGTCGCGCCCTTGAAATTGAACGTCAGATTGCCGCTTAGGGGCGTTTGCAGCGTCGAGCAGTTACGCGGTTTGGTAAAACCGCGTAACTACAGAGCCTCGAGTGCGTTGGCGATGCGCTTCATGGCGGCATCGGCGGATGCTTGGTCGGGCGCCTCGGCCAGCACGCGGATAACCGACTCGGTTCCGCTCTTGCGTACGAGCACGCGGCCCTCGCCTGCCAGCGCAGCCTCGGCCTCGGCGATGGCGTTCTGCACGCCCATGTTCTCGAGCGCGGCGTCCTTGTCCGCCACGCGCACGGCCACCTGCGCCTGCGGTAGCAGCTTGCACGGAGCCGTGAGCTGCGAGAGCGTCTCGCGCTCGGCGCGGATCACTTCCATCACGCGCAGCGAGGTCATAATGCCGTCGCCCGTGCGCTCGATATCGCCAAAGATCGTATGGCCCGTCTGCTCGCCGCCCAGGCTGTAACCGCCCTCGCGCATCTTGGCATACACGTGGCGGTCGCCCACACCGCTGGTCACGGCACTTAGGCCGGCAAGCTCCAACGACTTGATCAGGCCAAAGTTGCTGGCAATCGTCGGAACCACGGTACCGCCCGAAAGGCGACCGTGCTTGTTCAGGTACACGCCGCACACGTACAGGATCTGGTCGCCATCGACCACGCGGCCGCGCTCGTCCACGGCCAGGCAGCGGTCGGCATCGCCGTCATAGGCAAAGCCCACGTCCAAGCCCTGCTCCACCACGTGGCGCTGCAGACGCTCCATATGCGTGGAGCCGCAGTCGACGTTGATGTTAAAACCATCAGGCGCGGCATTGATCACGCGCACGTCGGCGCCCAGCGCGTCGAACACCGGCTTGGCCACCGAGGACGCCGAGCCGTTGGCGCAGTCGATGCCGATCTTGACGCCCTGCAGCGAAAAGTTCGCGCTGGCGATGAGCGAGGCAATGTAGCGGTTGCGGCCCTGCATGTAGTCCACCGTGGCGCCGATGTGGTTGCCCGTGGCCAGCGGCACCTCGCTCTTGCCATCGACGTAGTCCTCGATGAGCTCCAGTACGTCCTCGTCCATCTTAAAACCGTCGCTATTGACGAGCTTAATGCCGTTATCGCAAAACGGGTTGTGGCTCGCGCTGATCATGATGCCGCAATCGAAGCAGCCCTCCACGGTCTGATGCGCTACACCCGGCGTGGGGATCACGTGCAGCATATAGGCGTCCGCACCGCTCGCGACCAGGCCACTCACCAGCGCCGCCTCGAACATATAACTCGAGCGACGCGTGTCCTTACCCACGATGACGCGCGCCTTGCGCTCGCGGTTGGCGCCGTAATACCAGCCCACAAAACGGCCAATCTTATAAGCGTGCTCTACCGTCAGCCCAACGTTAGCCTCACCGCGAAAGCCGTCGGTGCCAAAGTACTTCATATCTTACTTATCCTGTTCGAACGTTTGAGCGGTTGGCGTGGTACGAACCTTAAGCTCTTTGTGCCCAGAGTCCTTCGAAGTCGTGACCTTGTACTCGACCTTTATGTCTTGTCCAAGAAGCATGTGGACACCGCCCCATGCAACCTTCAAGCCATCGTGCGTCGCTTCGTTCATTTCGATAGAACCGGAGCCCGAAGTCTTAATGTCCGAAATGCTGCCTCCCGCAGGAGCGTAGAGATAAAGCCTCAGCACCTCATCGTCAATATCCTGGCTAATGCCGTTATGGCCCTGGAAATAACCAGGCATCTCGGCCTTCTCCTGGGGGGTCATCGTGTTCTTGAGCGAGGTGGTCACTCGATACGTCGTCGAGCCATCGGCATTTTCAACCGAAGAATCGATGGTGACCCGTTTATCGAGGAACCAATCCATCTTTGAATAGCTGTAGTTGTTCACATAGACGCCCAAGATCGGAGCCTCCGACGTATCGGTTTGGAGGGCGCCCGATATTCCAAGAGCCTTCGCGGCCTTTTCCTCGTCATCGTTTCTCGAATACATGAGGATGCGACCCTCGGAAGCGCCCTTTTCGATGGCGGCAGCAATCTTAGTAATATCGCTGGATCCCAGTTCGCCCACGATCTTGTTAAAAGCTGATCCGGCAACCGCCGCAAAAATGGCATCCTGTTCCTCTACCGGGTAATTCCAATAAATATCGTGCAGCAGCACCTTTGCAGCGTTGCTTCCATCAACGACGGTGCCATCAGGAAGCTGTGTACCGCCTACAATGCCGAGCATATACTGCAAAAATACCGGATCGACTGCGAATACGCCGTCGATGTCATCTCCGACAATGGCCTTCTGCATATCGCTGGCAAGCTGAGCCGCACGCGGATAATCAGGCGTCATCGTAACGTCGCCCATCGTGTATCCGAGCGTGTTGAATCCGGTCAGGCCCCATCCGGTCGTGAACAAGTTTGCCTCTTCATCGGTGATGGGAAGCGGGCTCAAAGGCTCTTTCATCATGTCGACTTTGACAAAATCGCCCAGTTCGAGCTTACCGTCAGTCACCGACATCACGCCGCGAGAACCGGGGAAACCGCCGCAGGCGCGGATCTCGACATTGCTCATCGCGAGCACAAGATAATGACGCGTCTGGCCGTTGGCGCCGAGCATCTGGGGAAGGATGGGGGCGACCTTCTCCGCCGCGTCAACCGCGCCGTTGAGGGTGGCAAAGCCGTCCTTGGCCTTATCGACCAGCTCGGTCACCTGGGAAATATGAGTATCGCCAATGCCCTGGATCTTCTCATTGGCGCTCTTGAACACCTTCGAGCTGCTGGAAAGCGAATCGGCGACCGCCTGCAGCGCGGACACGTTAATCATGCCGTCCTGGAACAGCTTGCCGGGCGTGGCCTGCGAAAGGTTGTCGGCCATGGGAACCAGCGCGTTGCTCGAGACATCGGACAGGGCATCAATCATGGTGCGGGCTGCGTTGATGTCACTGCCATACACCGGGATAAACGAAGCCGCCGTCCACAGCGGGCTCGAGGTCTCCGCCTTCATGCTGTCGCAAAGCTCATCAATCTTCTTCGCGTCGTCAGGCAGCGTCGAAAAATCGCCCGACGTGACCTTGTCCTTAAGGCCACCGACAATCTCGACGGCCTCCTTCGCTTCACTCTTTACGGTCTTTGCCGAGTTAAGCAGCATAAAGCCGCTTGCGCCAAGCGCAACGAGAAGCACCGCGACTACAGCGGCAATAATGGCGCCGGTGTGACGCTTTTTGCGTTCGCCCTTGCGATGGCGATGACGGACCAGACCGTCAGAGGTCGAACTCGACGAAGCGTCGCTACCGTAGTTCAAGCCAAAATCGTAATAATCTTCCTTGGAACCCGAGCCCGCAAACTCGGCACCGCTATCATCCAGGCGGGCGAACGTGCCAGTCTCGGAGGCACCGGTGTAAATCGTGCCAAGGTTACCCGTAAGCCCCGCGCCACCGGCAGAGGGAGTATTGTTGGCGGCCTTGCCGGCATTAACGTTGCCGGCGGCATTTGCGGCGTTGGCAGCACCTGCGTTGTTCGCAGGTACCGAAGGAGCCCCGCTCGGCTGCGACGCGGAGGTTGCACCGCCCGCAAAGACATTCCCTCTTGCACGGCCGGTCTTTTTCGCCTTTTGAGACTGCTCGTACAGAGCGGTAAACATCGCCGTCTCGCCCGGGGACACGCGCTTACTGGAACCGCCCTGTCCAGCGCCGCCCGGCGTGCCGGCCTTACCAGCCCCGTTCGGACGCGGCGGAACTGCAGGACGGCCGTTATCGCTGCCCTTAAAGTGATTACCAGCCATAAAGAAATCCTCGCAATTGAGTCGCAATGAAAAAATCCATAACGTTACTAGTTTATGGCATTTTGAGCATCGACAGCTAAACTCCAGACACGGACGTCAATTGGCGAAAATGCGGCACAACACCTTTTCTGTCTTGGCGGCGGCGCCAGCTACACCGTGAGGAACATCATCACGATGATCATGGCAAAGCCGATAAGGTCGGTCGGCAAAAACACCGTGCCCAGCATAACGGCGCTGGTGATGGTCGCCGAAACCGGCTCCACAGTTCCGATGAGGCTCGCACGCACCGAGCCGATGTCCTTAACGCCCTGCATATAGAGCATGTAAGCAAAAAACGAGCCGATAACCACGAATACCGCGAGCGCCTCGACGCCGGCAGCGTCGAGTGCCGGCATATGCGCCCAAGGCTGCACGAAGACGCACGAGACCACGCCCGCCGTGAGCATTGCCGAGCCCGTGACGATGGGGCTGCCGTATTCGGGCAGGATCTTGGCGGGAATCACCGCCATACACGTGGCGCTGACCGCACACATAAGGCCTGCGACCAGGCCAAGCGGCGATATGCTCAGACTGGTAGGGTCGCCGCCGGTAGCGATTAAAAAGGTGCCGCCCAGGGCCAACCCAATGCCAACGGCCTCACGCACGCGAGGCATGCGATGGTCGATCACGCAGGTGTAGCCCATAATGATGACCAGTTGCAGGCATTGGAGCACCGTCGCGGTTCCGGCATTGGTCAGGCGCACGGCCGAAAGATAACAAAACTGGTTGAACAGCAGACCAAAGGCGGTAAAGAGCAGCAGCTGCTTGCGATCGGCGGGTGTGGTCCAGAGCTTAATCAGGCGCTCGCGGTCGCGCGTAACAACCACGGCCATAAAGAGTAGACCGGCGAGAATCTGACGCACGCTCATAAGCCACAAGGTGTCGACGTGGTAGGTATCGAACAGAAAGCTCGCGCTGGTGCCCGAGAAGCCCCAAAACGAACCGCCCACCAGCGTAGCCAAGACGCCCGTGATCATCTTGCGCGTCGAAGCGCTGTTCAGGCGCTCGCGCCAAGCGCGGCGGGTGCTACGGCTGAGCTCATCGGTGCCCTCGGGCACATCAATGTTCGATATATCGGTCATCGGCACCGAAGCCCCTGCGCCTTCGACCTGCTCGACACGCTCTTTGCTCATTCCATTCCCTCGAAGCAGCCTGGAAACAATTCGGCTTACCTTACCACGGCGAAGGCACCAGCCGAAGGCTTGTCCGCTTATCGGTAGGACAATTCCGCAGACGTCTTTCCATAGCTCGATACCGCAATGGCCTTGCATTATGCGACAGTCAAATCGCGGCAGCAGGCTCTTTTGAAATGGATATGACAAAGCCCCCGAATTCCACAATGTAAGCGATTTTTAAAAATGTTCTTGCCACCGAGTTCAGGCTCCGTTATATTATCCCTTGCGCGCTTGCGCACCCTTGATCGGGCGTTTAGCTCAGGGGGAGAGCGCTTCCCTGACACGGAAGAGGTCAGAAGTTCAAATCTTCTAACGCCCACCAAATGTTCGCAGCTCAGAGGCTATGTCCTCTGGGCTGTTTTGTTTTTTGTCGCTAAATCCGCTGGCAGTTCCAACCGTCATCGCAACGTAACATCAATTCACCTGACGAATGGCAGCCAAATATATTCAATACCCCAACATCAACAATAGCCAGGCACAAAACTGCGCCGCAAGCTGCTCCAACCGCCCAACTGGTCAAAAGCCGACCATCTACTTGCCAATTTATCTAACGGCGTAACCAAGCAGTCCGCGCCGCAACTTCTCAACAAAACGCCGCGATGTCTGCGCCCTGCGGTATCCTTGAGCCACTCGCACCTGCAGCACCAAGGAGCCGCCATGCGCACCGAGCTCGATGTCCCCTTTTCGCACAAAGAAGAAGCCAAGGCGCTGGGCGCCAAATGGGACCGGACCAAGAAGATCTGGTATGTACCCAGCGGCGTCAACCCCGAGCCTTTTGCCGAGTGGCTGCCCGGTGTTGACCGATCCGACCCCTCAGCGCCGTATATATATCTAGTACTGGGCAAGCGCGAGTGCTGGAAGTGTCACAAAGAGACCTCGGTCGCGGCCTTCGGCATTCCCTATCGAACCGATGACGACAAGGGCATCGCCATCGCGCACGCGCCCAACGAAGCCGGGCACATTACCATCGACACGGCCAACGCCAACGCACTCGCCATCGTGCCCGCTCTTGGCTGCGTGCCGGGCGAGATCCGCGACTATCTTTCTAAGCGCTGCGGCTACAAGCCCGTAGGCGCGCGAGCCTCCAAAGCCCCGTCGCTCGGCAACACGTGCACCAGTTGCGACGCGCTGCAAGGCAGCCGCTATCTGTTCGAGGAGCCCTCGTCCCCGTTTGCCCTCACTGCCATCAACAAGCTGCCGGCACTGGAGTTTGTACGCGTCGAAGTTGCCGGCGTCTTTGGCGTCCCGGCCACGCGCACCGACTTTGACCAGGCGCTCTTTACCTGGGCACGCGACCATCACGCCAAGTTCCACAAGCAGCTCGGTGAGGGGGTTTATTTATAGAGATGACATCGAGGCATTGAGGAGCAGGAGCTCGATCGTTAAACAATCCCAAAACGCTACAGCCCCAGAATGTGCTCCAGATAGCCCTTGTTGAACCAGAACGATTGCTTCGTCATCCAGCGCCCGTCGGGCAGTTCGCAAGCATTCCTTGCGATGTCACCAATCTCTGTTCCATCGGCAAACTTGTAAGCCGCTTTTGACGTATGCGGGCGAACGTGAACAATTGGGTTGTCCGCCATACCGGGCAGATTGTTAGTCACTTTGAGCTTTCCGCTCGCATCCCAATACGGATTGAGCTCAACGCCCTCACGTATTACCTTTCGCGTCTCATCCCAACAAGCTTTCGCAGGACCTTCGATTTCGTTTTCTCCCATCGCCCAGAACAAACAACGGTCGAGACGCAGCACGCCATCGTGGTCCTCGCGAAACACAACGAAGAAGAAGCGATTGGTCTCAAGGCACGCATGAAAAGGCGACGTTTCCCAGTCTTCCTCAATCAAACGCTTGAACTCAAACGGCGGGAACGACATAGCCTGCTCGATGTGCCCCCTGTTGTTAACTCGAACGGTTCGGACGGAAATGCCTGCCTTGACGAATTCCTCGGCAGCATTGTTTTTGATTCCGAGCATACGATAGACGAGCGTTGTCCATTGCGCCTTATTGCCCGTGTACGCTAGTCCATACTGTTCGGCAATTTGGCGATCGGTCTCACCGTAATGACGCTCGATAAGTCCAGTTACGTAACTTTCGAAATCAATGGACTCATCGCCAGCTTGAACGATACTCTCGCCAACGCGCGGGGCACCGAGCACGTAGGTATGAAGCACATAGTCCATATACGAGCGCTTGAGGGAAAAGGCGCGACGCTTTGCGCGATGGCGCTCAATCTCACCCGTATCGGTATTGAAGTACTCGTAATATTGGTCAACCCACATCGTCGCTTCAGTTGCGCCCTTTGTGCAGGCACCCAAGTAGGTGGTCATCCCTTCCGATAGCTCGTCCGCGCGACCATCCTGAATGTACGAAATGATCTTTTCGTAGTCGGCGCGAATGATCTTCATATCCTCTTCGGGCAGGCGAACCATGACCGCGCGCTCAATGCGTTGGTCGTATTTATCGATGGAACGATCTCGACCGTAATAAATCAACAAGATATTGCTGAGCTTGGTCTTAAGGTGCGAATTGTCATAGTCGAGCGAAACGGGACGGTCGTAGGGAATCATCGTCAAGACAAGACGTTCGCCGGCAGATTTTCGACCGTCTTTAAGTACGTCAAAACACGTTGCCTTAAGCTCGACGCCCGCCTCGGGAAAGTCCGGCCGATCATCGCTGTTGGCCTTGTAGCCAAAGTAACGCTCCTCAATCAGGGTTCCCATACCGCCCTTGTACTTCTTGGATCCAAAGTCCTTAGGCGCGCTCTCCCCCTCCGGCGCAATGCCAAGCTCGAGAATATCGCGAAACGTCATCCCGTCGAGATTGGCAGCATACCGCTCGATGCTAGAGGGGTCAGAAAAATCAGTATCGTCAAGCATGCGCTTGAAATCGAGGTGCTTCTTGGACATAGGGTACCTCCGAACGTCGCAGTTAACCTCATGGTAGTTCAGGGCAGCATATTCCTCCATGAAATTGAGGTCTTGATCTTGTCCGCTCGATCGGCTATTGTTGTGAGCACCATAAACGGACACAGCAGCGATTGGAGAAACGTGTCTGAGATTAACATTGCCGAGCTTTTTGCGGGCGTCGGCGGATTTCGTCTGGGTCTTGAAGGCTATGCCGACCCGCGTCATCCCGAGTTTTACATGAAGCCCGCTGGCCCCTTCCATACCATTTGGGCAAACCAGTGGGAACCGCCCGGAACCAAAACTCGCCAGTTCGCGGCACGTTGCTATATGGACCGCTTTGGCGAAGATTCCGTTGTCAACGAAGATATCAATAAGGTCTTGGATCAGGTTGAAGCCGGCAAAATTAAAATCCCCGACGTGCAAATGGTCGTCGGTGGCTTCCCTTGCCAGGACTACTCTGTTGCACGCCCGCTCAATCAGGCGCACGGCATCGAGGGCAAGAAGGGTGTCCTTTGGTGGGACATCTATCACTTCCTCGAAATGAAGAAGCCCAAGTTCGGTCTCTTTGAGAACGTCGACCGCCTGCTCAAGTCGCCCGCGTCTCAACGCGGTCGCGACTTCGCCATCATCCTAAGCTGTCTTGCCGACCTCGACTACACGGTCGAATGGCGCGTGGTCAACTCTGCCGAATACGGTTTCCCCCAGCGTCGCAAGCGTGTTTATATCTTTTGCGAAAAGGGCGCTGGCAAGGTTGATCTCGTTGATCGCATGCACAACGGCGTCATGGCTAAAGCCTTCCCCGCCATCTATCCCGACGAGATGTCCGAACTCGACGTTTTACCCGACCCCTACGAGAACTCAACTCGTTTTGGCATCGGCCAAAAGACCTCTCAATTCAAGAATGCTGGCGTCATGCAGGGCTGTCATGTTCTGACCTGCGACTTTGCCGAGGACTATCACGGTGAGCGCCGCGTGCTTGGCGACGTGCTTGTCGACGTGGCTGATGTCCCGGATCAGTTCTACATCTCCGACGAAAAGCTTCCCGACTGGCGCTACCTTAAGGGCAGCAAGCGCGAAGAACGCACTAACAAAAAGACAGGCTTTACGTACACGTATTCCGAGGGAGCCATGAGCTTCCCGGATGCCACCGACAAGCCGAGCCGCACCATCCTCACAGGAGAAGGCGGCACGGGAGCGAGCCGCTTCAAGCACGTCATCGAATGTCCCGATGGCCGTTTCCGCCGTCTTGTTCCCGACGAGCTCGATCAGCTTCAGGGATTCCCGAAAGGCTGGACCGATACGGGCATGACTGACGGCCATCGAGCCTTCTGCATGGGCAACGCACTCGTCACCGGCGTGCCCCATCGCATTGGCGAAGCCATGGTCGAAGTGTACGGCCTCTAAGGCAAGCGATCCGGAGCCGGCAGTTCACGCTGTCGACTCCGTTTTTTCCATCCCGCTCCCCTGTATACTGATGTAGCACGTGTTTCATCCGGGCCTGTTGGGCCGGGTCGTTCATGGGAGGTTTTTGTGGCTGCTTCGAATCCGCCTAAGGGGAGCGTTTCTTCTTCGTCCATCAAGCCGGTTACGCGCAAGGCCGTGCGTTGCCAGCGCGAGGTCGCTTGGCTTGTCACGCAGGCGGCGGGCAGGCTTGTGGCGACCACTCAGGACGTCAATGCGCCTACGCCGAGCTTTGTGTTAGCGGCGGCGCTGGATTTTGTGCGCCAATTGGAGCTTGCCGCACAGGATGCCAGCGGCCACCTCGACTACCAGAATGTTATGGCGCCCGACCTGCAAACGTTCTGCCACATGGCCAAGTTGCCCGCCGCGCCCAATGCGCTTTCGGACGTAGGCTACATGTTTACGCTATCGGGCGCGGACCTTATCCGTGACATCTATGCATACTGCAGTGAGCTCGCCGAGCGTCACGTCTTTGGCACGGCTGAAGTCAAACCGGGAAATGTCATCAAGCTGGTTCTTAGGCTGTTCTTGATGGACGGGTTCGGGGCCATGCCGGCGTAAGCCGAGTCTTTAGCATCACCGTCGACTGAGCAACAACCGCTTTACCTTAGTGGGCGCCAATTGAGGGTCAATTATTGGGTTGCCTCGTCCACTAACGCATTTATTCCACGCGCTCTGATAGTCGATATTTGCGGTTGCGGCTCGTCGCCGGCGCCGTGGGCTCAAGCTCGCCTTGAGCAATGAGCGCGTTGACGCGCGACCTAACCTGGGAAATTGTAAGCTCCGTGCGTTCTGCCAGCTCACGCGTCCCCAGCTCGCCGTAATGTTTGAGTGCCGTCACAATTAAGCCCCCGCCATGATCGACCGGCTCGATCTTTGAACGGTAAAGTACGACCTTGAACCGATCGAACCCCGGGCAGAACAGGGGCTCGGCCAGACCATGCGCGCGCATGGCATCGATCATCATCGGGATGCCCGAGCCATTGCCCTCAGCCGGCGAACCTGCGCCATCCGGAAGCGGGACAATCGACATGAGTTTCACGAGCGTCGCGTTACGGCATCGGGAGCTGCCGTCAAACAAGTTCTCGCGAGTCTTCCCTCCATAAAGGCCGCCGGGATTCGTCACCTCGATACGGTCGTCAAAAACGTCGACGGCGATCGATTGCCCACAGAACCGATCCCCGTATTCCCTGTGGATAACCGCGTTGGCGACTGCCTCGCGCAGGACCTCCTCGGGAATCTCCAGCGAGTCGATACGCGAGATGCCTTGGACGGTCGAGGTGCGGCGCAGGTTTTTGGCGACAGCCGCGACAGTATCCGAAATCATCTCGCCCAGGGTGCCCTCGCAGACTGTGCGGTCCATAAATCTTAGCGGTCCCGCAGCGCCCTTTTGAGTTCCCGCATGGACAGCCACATCAATGAAGAGCTTGGGATAGAACTGCTGAGGGTAAACGCCCGCGGCAAGGAGGCCGGCCTTGGTAACATTGCCCTGGAAGTCGAGGAGATTCAGGCGTTCCATCTTTGTCTTCTTGTCCGTCGCACCACGCATCGCTCGAGGCGTCAACGAATAGGCGCGTTCTATCGTGCGGTCGACCAGCGACTCGTCGAGATCGCCCACACTCGTGCCGGGCACCGCATCGCGATCGCTAGGACTCGTCCGTTCGTATGACGACAGTGCCAAAACCTCGGTCGACGAAAGGGGCACGTCTTTGTCATCGACGCGCTTGTAGCTGCCGCCCTGGGCGCCCCGCTCTATTACATAGCAAGGCTTGCTCGACGGGTCGAGCTCCTCAATCGTGATAACGAGAACAACGGTACCCCGAAGCCCCACGCGCTCAATGGTGTATTTGGGCGGATTGGCCAGCTTTCCGCGACCGCCAGCATCGCCCATGCCCGCCACGAATTGGTTGAGTACCTTCTCGGTCTCAAAGTTTGCAACTGGGACAAAACCCGCGCGCTCGCTCACTCCGAGTACGATGATGCCGCCGGCGGTGTTTGCGAAAGCGCTGACTGTTTCCCATACGTCGCGGGAAAGCGTCATGGCGCTCTCTTTTACTTCGACGCTAAGGTCATCCGAACCCATGTGCTTTAAAGACTCGAGCAAACCGGCCAGCTCGTTTTCGTTCATCTGCACGTCCCTTCGCTCGGTCCTGCGGAGAATGCCGCAGACGGATTTCCCTCGTCTCTCAGTTATCTCTCGTAATTATCTCTCGTCTTTCTGTTATCTCTCGTATTAGATATGGGTGAAAGATGAGAGATAAGATATCTCTACCTGCTTCATTAAATCATGTTTTTGCTGGTGGAACAATCGATATTGAGACAATACCATGGTTGCTTGTCTCTTTGCTGCTGAGCTATCTCTCGTAATTATCTCTCGTCTTTAATCTATCTCTCGTATTAGTGACGAATGAGAGATGAGAGATGCGTGAGTGATGGACGAGTGTGATTTTTTGGACGGTCGGAAAATCCCTCAAATAAAAAACGGGGCCGGCCTTACGCCGAGCCCCGTTTTCAAACGGTCAGTTAGTTATCCAACGCGCGAGCATAGCAGTCAACATTACGCCGCCGCGAACACTCCCAAGCCCGTTCCGATGATGCAGATTGCGAAGATGCCCAAGATGATCCAAATGGTCTTGACGCCCTTTTTATAGAGGGCAACGCAAGCGAACGTTGCCAGCAAGGGCAGCAGACCGGGGAAGATCGAATCGAACAGATCCTGCAGGACAATCTCCGAACCACCCACGTCAAAGGTCAAAGCCGTGGACAGCGAGACCTGTGCCGCAATCATGGCGCCGATAACGGTCATTCCGAGAACACCGGCAGCATGCGTCATGCGAGACATAAGGTTGCTCTCTTCGGACTGCTGCAAAAACTTGGTTCCCAAGTCGTAACCCAGATGGGCGGCGACGATACGCGTTGCAAAGTTAATCACGGAGTAGATGAGCGCGTACACGATGGGGCCGAGCGGGTTGCCCGTCGAAGCGATGCCAATACCAATGCCGGCGGCAACCACGCGGAACGTACCCCAGTAGAACGAATCGCCGATGCCGGAAAGCGGTCCCATAAGGCCGACCTTCATGGCGTTAATCGAGGACGTGTCGAAGTTCTTATCGGCAGCCGCCTGCTCTTCCATCGAAACCGTTAGGCCGGCTACAAACGGAAGCACATGAGGCGTGATGTTAAAGAACTCTGTATGGCGATCGAGCGCCGCATAGTAATCGTCGTCGTTGGGATAGATCTTTCGCAGGGGCTTCTGAATGGTGTACATGAAGCCCATTGCCATCATCTTATCGTACGACTGCGAGCACTGGCTCGTAAACTGGCGAAGGAACATGCTCCGATACATATCGGGAGTCATAATCGCGTCCTTCTTGGCCTCTTTGAGGTCGGTGTTCTGGATAGCCATTAGAAGTCCTCCTCTTCATCTGCAGCAACCGTCTGCGGACCGGACGAGCCCTCGCGGAAGGCCAGGAGCAGCGCGACGCAAATGGCAGCTGCGGCGACGCCGACCACGTCCATCTTGAGGTAGATGACCATAATGAAGCCCAGGAAAAGCCAGGGAAGGAGCTTGTTATCGCCCATGGTCCTGATAAGAAGAGCGAAGCCGATGCAGACCATGACGCCGGACGCAACGTTGAGGCCGTCCATCACAAACTGCGGAATCGCGTTGAGCGCATTGTTGATAAGGTCGGCACCAAAGAACAGCGAGCCAAACACCAGCAGTGCAGACGGAATGCCAATCGACAGCGGCACGATGGTCAGATGGTACAGATTCGCCTTGGCAAGATCGCGATTTGCCAGAGCGGTCTCAATCTTCTTGCAGGCAAAGGCACCCGGAACGGCGTAGCAGAAGTTGCGCCACACCTGAAGGAAGACGGAGACGGGAAGGGCGAGCGCGACGGCAGTTGCCGTGCCCGTACCCGTAATGACGGCAAACGCGCAGCCAAGCACGCCGGAGGCATAGACCTCGGGAGGGACCGCCGCGCCGACCATGATGGCGCCCATGAACATGGACTCCAAAGCAGCGCCGACGATAACGCCCTGCTGGACATCGCCAAGGATCAAGCCGACAAACAGGCTCGTAAACAGCGGACGACCAAGCATCGTAATGCCAAATAATTGCTCGTCCATGGACGCAATAAATGCGACCAGTGCAACTAGAAGATACTGGACAACCATTTCGATCAACCCCAGAAACAGGTCTGCAGGCGAGGCATTCTGCGCAGCTCGCCTGCAGACAACCGCAGCAATTTGAGAGGATTAGTAGTTCATCTGGTGATAGTAACGACGCGTGGTGAGCGGGTGGTTACGGACGTGCTCGAGATGGCAGCTCAGACGCTCGGTGATGGTGTAGGTGACCATCGGGGAGACGATCTTGCGGAACTCGGGGTCGCTGAACGGCAGCTCGACCTCGGCGGTGTCAAACTTGTTCACGCGGACGTTGACGCCCTTCTCGTCGGCGAGCATGTGAGTGAAGTTGTCCACGCGGTCCATGAGCTTACGGGTGTCGTCCTCGCCGTAGAGCATGATGAGGCTCGTGCCTTCCTCGCACAGCTCGATGGTGCCGTGGAAGAACTCGGCGGCGTGGATGGACTTGGTCTTGATCCACTGCATCTCCTCGAGGATGCACATGGCGTAGTCGTAGGCCTCACCCCAGAGCATGCCGGAGCCAATCACCATGTGGTAATCGGTGTCCTTGAAGTCCTCGGCCATGGCGGCGCAGCGCTCGTCCTGAGCGTCCTTGGCCTTGATGAGGTACGGAGCGATGTTGCCGAACTCTTCCATGAAGGTGTCGTACTTGGGGAAGGCGCCGGCGTTCTTGAGGAAGCGGGCGACCAGCGTGATCTGGTAGGTGTAGATGGCCTCGCACAGAACGTCGTCCTCGGCGAAGCTGAAGAACTTGTAATCGGCGTACTCGGTGGCCGGGGTGTTGTCGTTGGAGACATACATCAGCGTGCGGGCGCCCTGCTCCTGGCAGAACTTGGCAGCCTCAATGATCTCGGGGGTGGTGCCGGTACGGGTGGAGAAGACGCAGACAGAATCCTTGTTGAAGGTCTTGGGCGGGCAGGCGAGGAACTCTGCGGCGATCTCGCAGTGGACATCGACGTCGGCCGTGGTGGTCTCGACCCAATACTTCATCGGGAGCGTGTGGGCCCAGGTGCCGCCGCAGCCGATGAAGAAGATGTTGGAATAACCCTGCTCGCAGACCTCGTCCACGGCAGCCTCAATCTGAGGACGGAGAGCGAGGGCATCGCTCACAACCTTCTCGTAACGAGGCTCATCGAAATTGAACATCCCTTACTCCTAACTCACTTGGATGAACCCTTCATTCATCCCATGACGTTATAATACTTTATATAACTAACTATGCAAGAACTATTTCAGATTTTTTTGATTTTTCTTTAATAAAAAGCCCGCCGATCAAATGATCGACGGGCATAGGCATAGAGCATTGGTTCAATAAATGCCGAGCATCAACGTGTTTCCGGCTAGAAAACGTCCTTGGCAAACACCTTAGCGTCATTGGGGACCTGACGGATTTCGATGGCCACGCCATCGCCCAGGAGCTCTTGGATATGCTCGGCATCTTTCTCGGTCGCAAAGATCGCAGGGGTCGGATGAAGCGTGGTCTCAGGGGTCTTTCGGGTTCCGCCCAGATTGATCTCTTTGATGTCTTTGCAACCCTTAGCGAGACGATAGACATCTTCAATCGTCTCAGTGATGATAAACAGCGAATACTTGTCGGTAACGCCGCTGTTGAGCGCCTCGATAGCAGCGTCAACATCCTTGATGACGAGTTTAACGCCGTTGGGGCGGGCGAGCCTCAAGGCCGCCTTCCTCATGTCGTCTTTTGCCACAGCATCGCTGGCAAGCAAGATGCAATCTACATCCAAAGCGTGAGTCCAGGACATGGCAACTTGGCCGTGAATCAGTCGGTAATCAACTCTCGTAAGCTTAATCATCGTTATCATCTCCGCACGTGATAAAGGGAATGACAGGTGTGGCCCCTAGCTAGGGCTCGAACCAGAACTAACTAGAACTCTTCTTCCTCGGCGCCGGCAAGCATGTCCGCCGCCTCGCAAAGCTGAATAAACGAACGCGATCCCTCGACCGCGGCTTTGGCCTTGTCCGCATCCAGGGAGTCCAGCTGTGTAACCATTTCCACCAGCAGCGGCAAGTTCATTCCAGCGATTAACGTAAACGATCCGTCGGTCTGCCTCTGAATGAATTCGTTGTTTACAGAGCCGCCAAAGATGTCAGTCACGACAAACCAAGAGTCGGCAGGGTCCCTCGTCTCCATCCATGCATCAATCAACGCCGCGACGTCCCTTGAATCGTCATCGACATAGGCGCACAGGCACTCGATTCGGTCGTTGGTGCCCATCAGAATCTCCAGAGAGCTTTTCATGCCTTGGGCGAGATAACCATGACTCGCTAGCAATATCTTATTCATAGTTCTCCAATACCAATAGGACGTACTATATTGTCATAACAAAGTATATTAGCAATCTACCCTACGTGGTGTGTCTATTTTCCAAATCCGCGAACGGTAACAATTGGTCGGTAAATCGACCAATCTATCGCTAATTTACAAATAGAACTTCAGTCGCTCGGTGCAGTACACCTGACGGGAGATAAAAAGCGGCTCGCCACTTGGGGCATAACGTCTATCGACAAACAGAAGCAGCGAAGAGTCCAGCTCCACGTTAAGGTATGCCGCCTCGAGCTCGCTCGCATAGCAGACCTCGAGCGTACGCGTGTTGGGGCCCATCTTGATCCCCTGGCGATCGAGTACCGCCATCAGCGAATCATCGAGGGACTCATGCTCCAAAAAAGAAAGCGCAGCGGAATAGCTATTGGTTTCCAGCATCGTGGGCTTGCCATCCACAAGGCGCAGACGACGGCTACGCAATACCTTTTGGGTATCGTCTACGCCCAGGAACTTCGCGTCTCGCAGACTTGGGAAGTCCCAGCCCATTTCGAGAACCCTGGTAGACGCCTGTTTGCCCGCAAGCTGGCACGAATGGGTAAAGCTCTCACGGTCGTCCGCGGCATACATCTGCGTGTCCGACGAAACGAACGTGCCCTTGCCGCGGGCCCTCTCAACAAGCCCAGCATCTTCCATTTCTTTAATTGCGGAGCGAACCGTTATTCGGCTCACGCCAAATTGCTCGATAAGCTCCGCCTCGGTCGGAAGCTTATCTCCCGGGCGGTACGTGCCGTTGGCGATTGAATCAGAAAGCGCACGAACAATCTGTTTGTACAGGGGGATAACGCTATTTGCCTCAACCATATCAACCATACCTTTACAAGGAATCAGCAGCCTATAGGTAAATGACTTATATTGTATTAGAACTTTTTAGCACTCCACGCCATTTCCTATAATGTTTTAGCAAACGAGGGGTTATTTTGCGTAAGCGGTGTAGAGTCCATCCATTTCCGCATACAGCTTCAATCTGATGGCGGTATATGCATCCGATAAGCCGATTGATTTTTATCTTCTACCTGTCTCACATTCATCCCTCGTCGTAGAGATGAATGCGAGGTGAGAGATACGTACTTGACACGCGAGCGTGGATATTTGGACGGTTTTTGGGCTTTTGGCGGCCGATTTCGTCCGAAAATCCACGCTCATGCGGCAGACGTCCGAATTTCCACGCTCGTGTGCCAGAAAATCCACGCTCATCCGGCAGATTGGTCGAAGGCCCCATATGGGTATACTCTCGAGGATTCGACTCGATTCGCCCCCGTTGGGGCGTCAAAGGAGACTGCATATGTCCACTACCTCAACCGACCCGCGCGCCGCTGCTGCCGCGCTGCTGGTGCCCGGCACCACCTGCCACGGCTTTGCCGTCGAGCGCTGCGAGACCGTGCCCGAGCTCGACTCGGACGCTTACGTGCTGCGCCATACCACCTCGGGCGCTCGCCTGCTGTACTTGGCGTGCAACGACGAAAACAAGGCCTTTGCCATTGGTTTTAAAACGCCGCCGGCCGATTCCACTGGCGTGTTCCATATTCTTGAGCACTCGGTGCTGTGCGGATCGGCCAAGTTCCCCGTCAAGGAGCCGTTCGTGGACCTGATCAAGAGCTCCATGCAGACGTTCCTCAACGCCATGACCTACCCCGACAAGACCATCTACCCCGTTGCCACCACCAACGAGCAGGATCTGTACAACCTGATGGACGTGTACCTGGACGCGGTGTTCAACCCGGCCATCTATACCAAGCCCACCATTTTTGAGCAGGAGGGCTGGCACTACGAGCTGGACCTGCCGGAGGGCGCCGAGGGCGAGGGCGGCGACAGCTCCGCGAGCCTGCGCGAGGGCACGCTGCGCTATAACGGCGTGGTGTTCAACGAGATGAAGGGCGCGCTGTCCGACCCCATGAGC
>CAUFXK010000012.1 GCA_959596495.1 uncultured Collinsella sp.
TTAAACATCTGGGCAGTATAGTGACCAAAACTATCGCATAACCGCACCCTGCGAATGGAGGAGTCATGGCCGAACATCATGCCATCAGTCGCCGAGCGTTTACGCTGGGCTTAGGTCTTGCGGCACTGTCGCCGCTTGCAAGCCTGCCAGAAACCGCGGCACCGGGCATTCCCCTGCGAGCGGCATTTGCAGACGACACGCCCAAACCGGCGGAGCACCTCGGTAATTTCGTCATTCGCCTTCGCCCCGCGGGCTTTTTCGCACCGCGAGCGTCAACCAAGACGGCAACGTTCGCGGCAACGTCTGCCACCTGTTTAACGACGGCACGTCCAGCAAGCTCATCCTTGAGAACGTAACGACCAAGAATGACGATACAAACTGGTATGCTATCCGCACCTTGCTCAATTTCGAAGAGCATAAAAAGACGGGCTACAGCATTTGGTCGGTCGACGACGACTCTGACAAAGATGGAAAGGTCATCCACGTATGGGGCGGCGAGTATGACAACAAGCCCAGCCGCGCTTTTGCGTTCGAGCGTCAATCAAACGGAACCTATATCATCCGAGACCGCACGGTCGAGAAAGAAACCGAGAAAAAAGACATTAAGTACCTGGCAATAGAATCGAACGGCGAAGACCAGGACAACAATAAGATCTGCCATAAGAGTAAGAGCATTCCGTGGGAGCTCGAACTTATCGGTTACGACATGAAAAAGAACGATGCCACGGTTAGCAGCCTCGACTGGATCACGTACAGCAGCTACGTCGATGGGCCATGTTGGATGAAATACGTCGACGACAACAAGTTCCTCGACGAGCTGAGCATCCCGGGTACGCACGATTCGGGCACCTGCAGCGTGGACAACGACACTGAGCCCCAATCCTCGCAAGTAAAATGCCAGCAGGATTACATTCCCACGCAGTTGCTCGAAGGCATTCGCTATTTTGATATCCGGCTCGGAAAGGGCGACGACCCCGGTATCGACCACGGGGATTACTACCTGCTCAAAAAAGACGCGTACTTTATGCATCTTTCCGATGTCATAGGCTACTTCAAAACGTTTTTGAACGAAAACCCGACAGAAGCGCTCATCATGCTTGTATCACGAGGCAACGACGAGGCTACCGACGAAAGTGTTACGACGGCTTTCGCCAAGGTTTTGGACGACAACCCCAAACTGTTCTATACGTCGAGCCGAATCCCCGCGCTACACGAGGTGCGCGGAAAGATCGTTCTGCTGCGTCGATTTAGGCTCGCCGGCAACAGTGTAAGCGGCCACACGTGGGGCCTCGACCTTACCGAATGGGATGACAAGATCAAGGCTCACTCCGACAGCGCCACTATGTGTCTCGTCCAAGACGCGCGGGGCTTTGAAGCCGCGGGAGAAACAGGCGACAAAGAGCCCTATTGCACCAAGGTATACGCCCAGGACAAGTACAAACTCACGGGAACCGACAAGCTCAGCTGGGTCGATAATGCGCTGAAGGAAACGACCGGGCGCACGCGCAACGAGGTAGATGTCGAGGACGATAACGGGGCCAAGGAGCAAGTCCTGGAGCGCTGCTGGTCTATCAACTACACCAGCTGCACGGGCTTGTCGCACGGAGGCAATCCTTTTACCTCGGCACGAGTAGTCAACGAGCATCTGTATAAGAGCCCGTACATCAACCCCAGCGGCACCGAGGATACAAAGTCAGATTACCTCAAGCACATTGGCATCATCGCATCCGACTTTGTTGATGCGGCGCTGGCCCGGAGCATCTACCAGCGCAATTACGATACGGAGCACAAGCAGACGGCTTCGTACTATCTCCCGTACTATCTCCCGACCCGCATGCGCATGACGTACGGCGACTCGCTGAGCGATGCCTCATTCCAGGATGGCAAGACCGTTGGTGAGGGTCATTTCCGCCTTGCTGACAGCAGCAACGCGCTCAACGCGACAGCTTCGGGCCATGCGTTTGCCATTGAATACGTGGATGTCGACGCCCTGGGCAACGAGACCGTTACGGGGCTGCAGGGCTCTGTGCCCATCGATATCGATCCACGCGCGCTGACGCCCCATTTTGAGGGACTCGAAGGCCTTAAGGCCGGCGAAGACGTGCGCGCCAAGATTGCGGCATCACTCGAGGGCAAGCTCGAAACCGATGCCTGCACGGCCCAGCTCGAGTTTGTGCACGACGCGAACGGCGCTCCGGGCACGGCAATGGCCGAGGGCGAAACATTTGCCGCAGGAACGTACTGGGTGCGCGTGAACGGTCTCTTGGGCGACGCGGCGCAGAACTACACGCTCGCCAGCGACGGAGCCGCAAGCTTTACCGTAGCGGCCTCGGGCAGTGCAGGCGGCACCGGCAGCGACACGGGTTCCAACGCAGGCGGCGCCGACAAGAACGGCAAGAGCAACAAGAGAGGCCAGGGCAAGAGCTCGGGCGGAAAGCTCGCCAACACGGGCGACGGCTCTGGCGTTGCCGCCGGGCTCGCTGCCGCCGCCGTGGCGACAACGGTCGCTGGCGCGGCAATGCTTGCCAGTGACCGCGACAATACCGAGGACGTTAACGAATAGGCAAGCCAGTCTTTTGGGCGCATTAACTCAATCGGGGCGCAGAATACCGTTCTGCGCCCCGATTTTTACCTTGGCCCGAACGCCGCTATCGGCTACATCACCATGTTCAGAGCTTTCACAAATTCCTGGGCCTTCGCACGGCTACTCAGGCTAAAGACGCAAGCGGTCAACAGTCGATTGCGCAGAAAAACATCACGGCCTTTGATTCTATTGACGCCCGTGATGTCCTTAAGATAGACAATCTCGGTGTGCTTGCCGCCGAAAGTGCCCTTCCTGAGCACCTCGATACGGTTGGGGTAGATCTTGACGTCTTTAAATCTACCCGAGCCCTTGTCCTGAAACAGCAAGGTGTTGTTGTCCATGCATGTCACTCCCATGGGGTTCGTGAAAACTGTCTCTATTGCCAAATTTTAGTCACCGCAAGGCCCCCATGCGAAGTTGCCAGACAGCGCAGCGATTCGTGTCCGTACGAGTCTTTAAACTAAATGCAATAAAGATGCGTCCTCAAGAGGAAAGTCGGGCGATATTGATGAGTGAACTGGCAAACCGCGGGGAATCGGCAATCGTGCCAGAAGTTTTTTACAAGCAGGTTTCCTCGATTCTCAACGCCGCTCGCGACAAGGCCTATACCGCCGTTAACTTTGCGATGGTTGAGGCATATTGGGAGATCGGCAAGAGTATTGTTGATGAACAGGGCGGAGAGGAGCGCGCCAAGTATGGCGATGCACTGATCGACGAACTTGCCGTTAGATTGACTAAGGATTTTGGCAGAGGCTTCAACGCCAGAAGCTTAAGATACATGCGTCAGTTTTATCTTGCGTTCCCAATTCGGAACGCGCTGCGTTCCGAATTGAATTGGACACATTACCGCAGGTTATCGCGTATAACCGACCCTGATGCTCGAACATGGTACATGAACGAATGTGCCGATTCTCGCTGGAGCACGCGTCAGCTCGAGCGCCAGATCAACACCATGTTCCGCGAGCGCCTGCTTGCCAGCAAGGACAAGGAGGCCGTCACCCAGGAAATCCAAAAGAGCGCCCCGGCTCGTCGCCCCGAGGATATCATCCGCGACCCATATGTACTGGAGTTTTTAGGTTTCTCGGACGATACTGCGTTTCGCGAGAGCGATCTAGAGCAGGCGCTCATCACGCATCTTCAGAAGTTCCTGCTGGAGCTTGGCCGTGGTTTCGCTTTCGAGGCGCGCCAAAGGCGCATCACCTTTGATGGGCGCCATTTCTATATTGACCTTGTGTTTTACAACTATCTGATGCGCTGCTTCGTGCTCATCGACCTTAAGACCGATGACCTTACGCATCAGGACCTGGGCCAGATGCAAATGTACGTGAACTACTACACGCGCGAGCTCATGAACGAAGGCGACAATCCGCCCATAGGCATCGTGCTCTGCGCGGACAAAAGCGATTCGATCGTCGAGTACACGCTGCCCGAAGACAACGACCAAGTGTTTGCCGCCAAATACCTGCCGTATCTTCCAAGCAAGGAAGAGCTGGCGCGCGAGCTGAGTGCCGAGTACCGCGCCATCAACGAAGCGACTAATGGCGAAGCGCAAGGGTAGCGGCACGTTGCGACCGATACCCCCGACGGCGCTCCACATCACCCGGGATAAGAGGAGCTTTCCATGACAGACAGACCGAAAACAACACTGCGCGACTGCATCTATGGGCTTGCCGTCGGTGACGCGCTGGGCGTTCCCTACGAGTTCAGGCCCCGCGGTACGTTCGAATGCACGGACATGATCGGCTACGGCACGCATGGGCAACCCGCCGGCACCTGGAGCGACGACACATCTATGACGCTTGCTACCTGCGACTCGATTAGGGAGCTCGGGCACATCGACACCGCGGACATGCGCGACAAGTTCGTAAGCTGGATTGCCCGTGGCGAGTATACGATCGACGGCGTTTTCGATTACGGCGGTACGACCGCCCGCGCCCTGCGCACCGGCAAAGGAAGCTCCGGCGAGCGCGACAACGGCAACGGATCGCTCATGCGCATCGCTCCCCTGGCGTTCACCGATGCGACAGACGAAGAGGTCAGCAAGGTCTCCGCGATTACGCACGCCCACAGAACGTCGACCGACGCATGCATCATATTTGTCGAGCTGATGAGGGATGTGATGAACGACGTGCCCCCCTCGTGGGCGCTCCATCTGAAAGGCGTGCCTGAGCAGGAGATCAGGTCGGGTGGCTTCGTGCGCGACACGCTTAAGGCAGCCACCTGGTGTTTCGTCAACACTAACAGCTACGAAGATTGCGTGCTTGCCGCCGTCAACCTAGGCGACGACACCGCCACCACCGCAGCCGTCGCCGGCGCCCTCGCCGGCACGGCATACGGTCTCAAAGCCATCCCACAGGAGTGGATCGACACTCTGCGCGGCAAAGAGCTGATTGAGAGCTGCCTGTTTTAAGGCGCCATTCAAGAAATAAGGCAGGAGGCATCATGGAGAGGAAGATCGCAAATATAGACGAGTTCCAAGTGGACGAAAACGGGATTCCGCTATTTCCAGTAGGACTGAAGGAGGAAGCCAGCCTCTATGTCCTCCCCGACGGGCGTTACCTCCCCTGCGGGGTCTACAGGACCGCGGACGGCGGTTCGATCATTTATGAGCCATCCGAACTAAGCTTCTTCGGGCAGATGCTTGCTCAATTCAAAGAGAACTAGAGGCTTGATTGCCCGTTAGATCGACACTGCTCCAAGCCATGGGGCGGGTAGGATGTCTCCCGCCGCGGCCTGTGAGGTAGAATTACGACTGCCGCGGAATCCGCCTGCGGGCAACGCTCCGATCTCCGATTGGGGTGAAGCCTATGAACTTGTTTCTTGAAATCCTGCGCCTCTCGATGTATGTAACCGGCATCGTCCGGAACCTCTACTCGATCTGGCGGGAATATAAGCAGTAACGGATAGCGAAGGGAGTCATGCAAAGGGCCGGTCGCACCCGGCCCTTTAGACGATAGTACCTGCGTTGCCCGCGCTTCCAAAGTTGACCGACTGAGGAGCGGGTTCCGCGGCACATCCTGATTTTACCCAGTGGCAAGGCTCTTTTACAGCCGTTCCACCGTTTATTTACATCCGCCAATCAAGACGAGGCTACTACGCACCTTTATTACACACGATGTTTTCAGCCTGGTATAAACAAGTTCAATAATAGAATGCAAATCCAACCATCGTGTCTGATTACGAAAGGATTTTTGCCTTTTCTGCAGCAAACTCTTCCTCGGTAAGTACTCCACTCTCACGCAGTGCTGCAAGCCTCTCAAGCCTTGCAACTACATCAACCACTATCCGCCAGCGTCTCAATAGTCTGTGAAACCTGCGGATACCGCTCGAGCTCCTTCGATAGGGCATCGACTATCTTGGCAATATTCTTTGCATTTTTGCCCCCGTTTAATACGTTTGCCCTGACCTTAGATGACGACTTGACAGTAACGCTAGATCCGCCTTCAACTGGAACAACCGAAATACTGATATTTTCGCCCCAAGACCAAAGGCTCATACCAATCTCGGCTGCAACTGTTCTTGTTGTGGGCGATGCACTATCAACTTTTACTTTAGGCAGCTTTTCCATAGCTGCCTTCAAGGCATTAAACGTGTCGTCAGGAGAATACGGTACCTGAAGCTGAAGCTGCTGATCCGCAAAACCCATAATCTGGCCTCCGCTTCTTACAAGATTAAGGCTATCGGCAATGGTAGCACGTTCCCAGCAGTCTTAAGTTCGTCTCATGACCTTGCGATGCAGCCCGACGCCCCGGCACCACTCCCCTACTTACCAAAAATCGCAGCGAACAATCCCTTGCGTTTGGGCTTTTCTTCTCGGTAGGAACCCTCAGCTGCCGCTGCAACCTGGCGCGGTTGCTCGCCACCTCCACGGCGCACGATCTGGTATAGGAAGGGCGATTTAACGTATTTGACCTCGACGGGCGTGGCGTGTACGGTGCTCTCACCGGACAGATGCAGGCTCGGGCTGAGCGGCGCCACGATATGCGTTTCGCGCTTGTCGCTAAACACCACCGCGGCCGCACGACCCGTCTGGCCGTTTACGGCAATGCGCACCTGCTCGCCATCGCGGCCATCCGTCGCCGGACGATCGACAAAGTAGACCGGCACCATCACCAGGCCATCCTTATGCTTGCGGGCCTTGCGCGCCCAGGTTCGGATGCTCTTTTTATTGAGCCCCAGTACGGCCTCGGCATCGTTGCCCGCAACGTCGAGCGCCAACTTATCAATGACCACCTGGTCCTTGGTAGATGCATCGACGGAGACGACGCGGAAGTCGCCTTCCTGCATGGCGGGATCGAACGGACCGACCTTGGCAAAGTCCCACGGCTCCAAAATGCCCATGAGGCGAACGTCCAGGTAGTTTGCTCTGGGGTATGCCCAGTCGAGCACCTCGTAGTACACCAGGGTTTCCTTGCTCAGGCCCTTGCCCGGGAAGCTCGCCATCATGCGCAGGTCCGCCAGCGCCATGGGGAAATAGAAGAGCATCATGTCGTTTTGGATCGCATCTTCCACGTCGTGCCCGGCAAAGGCATCCGGATACTGGCGCACCAGCTGCAGCGCGTTGGCACGTGCCTGCTGCGGCGAGATTTCGCAGGGAATACCCTGATCCGGCACATACTCCGCACCCACGCCCATGGTCAGACGTTTGCTAAACGTACCGGGCTTGAGCAGGTCGGCAATGCCGATCTTGTTGCCGCAGGACGGGCACTCAAACACACGCTGCGTTGACTCGCCCTCAAAGGACGCTCCGCAGAAGGGGCAAGGAATGCTCACATGCGTGGCCTCTTGGAACTCCTGCGCCGTGCCGCGATCCTCCCACAGCAGATGTTCCAGGACCGACTGATTGCGCCAGTGCGAATTGAAGAAATACCAGTCCGGGTCCTCCGGGCGCTCGAGTTGCGACACATGCGTGAGCTTGAGCAGTCCATCCACCACCGTCAACGGCGTATGGCGAATGCCCAAAGCGCTCTTGGGCTCTCCGGCGTCCGCCTGCCACGGAATGACCGCGCCGCAATAGGCGCACTCAAAGCTGCGCTTAGCCTGGTGCGAGTACATAGGGCCGCCGCAGTTTTGACATTTAATGGCAAACATCTCGTCCATGGAAACGTCCTCCTTTGCACAGGGGCTATCGACGTTAAGTATGTCGAGCAAACAGGCACATGCCCATACCCATGTGGCCCAAAATGGACCACCCAGGCAGACGGGAAGGCCTGCTCGTTAGCGCGGGCAGACCATTGCTGCATTTTCTGAGCACCGGCGCACGGCGCTCCCATGCGAGCTACACTATCCCCTTAACCATGATTGTGAGGACGATCGCCATGCTATTTGTAAATCGGCTGGTATATACGCTTGTTCCCGGCAGTGAAGACGAGCCGGTCGATACAACTTGTCGCACCAACGCGGGCTTTGCCGCAAGCCTCATCTGCATCGGCCTCAACATTACCCTGTGCCTGGCCAAGGGCATCGCGGGTCTACTCGCGGGCTCCGTCTCGCTTATCGCCGATGCCTTCAACAACCTCTCCGACGCCTCGAGCAACATCGTGAGCCTGCTCGGATTCCGCCTTGCCAGCCGCCCGGCCGACGAGGGGCACCCCTATGGCCACGGCCGCTACGAATACCTGGCGGGGCTGTTTGTCGCCGTTCTCGTTTGCGCCGTCGGCATCAACCTGATCCTGGAGTCGGCCACCAAGATCATCAAGCCCTCCCCCACCGCGTATTCGGCGCTCTCGATGGCCGCCCTTGTCCTGTCCATGCTCGTCAAGTTTTGGATGGCGGCGTTCAACCGCACGCTGGGCCACCGCATAGATTCCGAGACGCTTATCGCCACGGCGCAGGATTCCAAAAACGACGTCATTACCTCGTCCTCGGTCCTGGCCGCAGCGCTTATTTCGCAGACGACCGGCTTTGACCTCGACGGCTGGGCAGGCCTGGGCGTGGGCATCTTCATCTGCATCAGCGGCATGGGCCTGGTGCGCGACGCCATCAGCCCGCTGTTGGGGCAAGCGCCCGACCCCAAGCTCGTCCAGGCAATCCGCGACAAGATCATGTCCTATCCGCAGGTCTTGGGCACACACGACCTGATGATGCACGACTACGGCCCCGGCCGCCAGTTTGCCAGCGCACACGTGGAAATGCCCGGCGAGGGCGATGCCTTTGAGCACCACGAGATTCTGGACACCATCGAACACGACATCAAACGCCAGATGGGCATCGCCATCACGCTGCACTGCGACCCCATCGCCACCACCGGTGACGATCTACGCGGCTGGGTCAAGCGCGGCGTAGCGCAGATTGACCCCATGCTTTCCATCCACGACCTGCACGAGCACGACGGGTTCGTTTCGTTTGACCTGGTGCGTCCCGACGACTTTGACATATCCGACGAGGAGCTGTTGGAGCTCGTCACGCGCATCGTGCACGAGCGCAGGCCCGATGCATCATGCGTCGTCACATTTGACTCGGGCTTCAGCTCGCCCGAGCGTCCGGCAGAGCAGCTGTAGCCCCGCTCCGCTCGGCCGCTAGTTTCCCTGTGCACCCAAAATGCCGTTTTGCAGGGCGTTCCAGGCATCTGTCGCCATGTCTCCCAAGTTCTGCGCGGTATCGCCCAGGTTTTGTGTCGTATCGCCCAGCTCTTGCGCCTTGTCTCCCAATTCCTGCGCCTTGTTGCTCAGGTCCTCCAGCATGTTGGAGCTCGAGCTGTCGGTGCCGCTTTGACCGTCGGACGAGTTGCTCGAGCTGTTCTTATGCGTGAGTTGAATTTCAAGGTTACCGTTGTCGTTATAGTAGGCAGACGTCACGACCCAGTTGGCATCGACGACGGGCGTTGAGCCGTCGTCTGTCAGGACCACGGCATTCGATAGATCGGCCCCGCGCGACTTGAGAATCTTTTTGGCGTTGGACCAGTACTGCCCCGGGATATCGCCCAGATCGACGGTGCCAGACGAGGCGGACTCGGTTTGCTCGGCAGTGGTATCGGCCGTTGAACTCCCCCGCTTGTTGAGCATGCCCGACACGATGGCAAACACAACCGACAGCGCAAAGAAGATCGCCAGCACGATGAGGATCTTCTTGATCACGCTCGACGAACGCGACGGCTTCTTCTCCTCGTCCTCGCCATATTGCGGAATCGACTTGGGGTACTCGCGATACGGCTCGCGCGACTCGTAGCGAGACTGTGCCGTGCGAGGCATATACGTCGTCTGCTGAGGCTGCGGAATGGGATTCTGCGGCAGGTTGTCATAGGGATTCGGCGTCGAGGCAGCATAAGAATCCTGCGCCGTGTCGCCATAGCCCATAACCCGGGTGGGCTCGGCAGAAGGCTGCGTCGCGGCGGGGTCGGTATAACCGAGGTTGGGAACAACGCGGGTCGCATCGGCGCTATCGCCAGCCTGCGCGGAACCGTAGCCGCCCATCACGGTTGTCTTGTCCTGATCCATGCAACGATTCCTTTCCGTCGCGCGTGAGCATCAAGTTATCCATGCATTCTACCCGCGCAAAAGCCTATGATGGGCAGAGCCCGTCGGTATCTACAAGACATGCGCGGGCCTAAGGATAAAAAAGCCCCGCCGGGCCTTGGGGGCACGGCGGGGCGGGCAGGCGGCTATGAGCAGCAGGCTTAGAACAGACCGGTGATGTTGCCGTCGTTGTCGACGTCGATGTTTTCGGCCGCGGGCACCTTGGGCAGGCCCGGCATGGTCAGAACACTGCCGGTCAGCGCGACCACAAAGTGGGCGCCGGCAGAAACCTTGAGCTCGCGCACCGTGATGCGGAAGTTCTCGGGAGCGCCCAGGGCCTTGGCGTTGTCGCTAAAGCTGTACTGCGTCTTGGCGACGCACACCGGCAGGTTGCCAAAGCCGTTCTCGCGCAGCTCGGCGAGCTGGCGCTTGGCGGCCGGCGTAAAGTCAACGCCGTCGGCGCGGTAGACCTTGGTGGCAATGGCCTCAAGGGCGTCAGCAACATCGGCGCCGTCCTCATAGGCAAACTTGAGCTCGCTCGGCTGCTCGATCAGACGCATGACCTCATCGGCCAGCTCGAGCGCGCCCTCGCCGCCCTTGGCCCAGACCTCGGAAAGCTTAACGTTGACGCCGAGCTTCTGGCACTCGGACTCGATGAGCGCAAGCTCGGCCTCGGTGTCCGTCGGGAAGCGGTTGATGGCGACCACGCAGGGCAGACCATAAACGTTCTGGATGTTGTCGACGTGACGCAGCAGGTTGGGCATGCCGGCCTTGAGCGCCTCGAGGTTCTCCTCGTTGAGGTCGGCCTTGGCGACGCCACCGTTGTACTTCAGCGCACGAGCGGTCGCGACGACCACGACGGCGCTGGGGCGAACGCCCGTCATGCGGCACTTAATGTCGAGGAACTTCTCGGCACCCAGATCGGCACCGAAGCCGGCCTCAGTAATGGCGACATCGCCAAAGCGCATCGCCATACGCGTGGCCATAATAGAGTTGCAGCCGTGGGCAATGTTGGCGAAGGGGCCGCCGTGGACAAACGCGGGCGTGCCCTCGAGCGTTTGCACCAAGTTGGGCTTGAGCGCGTCCTTAAGCAACGCGGCCATGGCACCCTGGGCCTTAAGGTCGCGGGCACGGACGGGCTCGCCGGCAAAGCTGTAGCCGACGACGATCTCGCCCAGGCGCTCCTTGAGGTCGTTAATGCTCGTAGACAGGCACAGGATTGCCATGACCTCGGAGGCGACGGTGATATCGAAGCCGTCCTCGCGCGGCACGCCCTGGGCCTTACCGCCAATGCCGTCGATGACATGACGCAGCTGGCGGTCGTTCATGTCGACAACGCGCTTCCAAGTGATGCGCTTAACGTCAATGCCGAGCTGATTGCCCTGCTGGATATGGTTGTCGAGCATGGCGGCCAGCAGGTTGTTGGCGGCACCGATAGCATGGAAGTCGCCGGTAAAGTGCAGGTTGATGTCCTCCATGGGGATCACCTGAGCCCAGCCGCCGCCGGCAGCGCCGCCCTTAACGCCAAAGACGGGGCCGAGCGAAGGCTCGCGCAGGGCCACGGCACTCTTGACGCCGCGTCGGCGCAAGCCATCGGCCAGACCGATGGTCGTGGTGGTCTTACCCTCGCCCGCAGGCGTTGGGTTGATAGCAGTCACGAGGACGAGCTTGGCCTGGTGGTCAGTCGGCTCGTTGAGCAGTGAATAGTCGACCTTAGCCTTGTCGAAGCCGTACGGAATAAGGTGCTTAACGTCGACGCCGGCGTTCTTGGCCACCTCGGTAATAGGCAGCGGCGTGACAGAACGTGCGATTTCGATGTCAGTAGGCATGGGCGGTCCTTTCGTTACCGAATGAGAAAAAGACCAATTCAGCATAGCACGGGCGCGCAATAGTAAAACACCCATAACCGATGAACGGCGATATGTTTACCCGATGCCCAGCGATAGCCCAACAGCCCGCCAAAACAAAGCGCCCTAAACGGTAGGTTCAATCCCCAGGTGCTCAAAGGTGCGAAGGGTTGCCTGACGGCCCTGCGGCGTACGAATCATCAACCCGCACTGCAGCAGATAGGGCTCATAGACATCCTCGAGCGTTCCCGGGTCCTCGCCCACCGCGCTGGCAAGCGTTGTCAGGCCCACGGCACGTCCGGAGAACGTCTTAGCGAGTGTCTCCAAAATGCGAATATCCATCCAGTCCAGACCAAGCTCATCGATCTCGAAGAACTCGAGCGCCTGACGGCAAATATCAAGCTCAATGGGACCGTTGCCACGCACCTGCGCATAGTCGCGCACGCGCTTGAGCAAACGGTTAGCCAAGCGCGGCGTGCCACGCGAGCGTGAGCCGATCTCGAGCGCGCTCGGATGGTCTATTGTCACACCCAGGATGGACGCCGAGCGCGTCACAATCTGCGCGAGCTCCTCGACCGTGTAGTAATCCAGGCGATATGAAATGCCAAAGCGGTCGCGCAGCGGGCCAGTCAGCATACCCGAGCGGGTCGTTGCTGCTACGAGCGTAAACTTGGGGATATCCAGGCGAATCGAGCGCGCCGCCGGACCCTTGCCAATCACGATATCGAGGGCAAAGTCCTCCATCGCGGGGTACAAGACTTCCTCGACCGAACGGTTGAGGCGGTGGATCTCGTCGATAAACAGCACATCACCCGGCTGCAGGTTGGTAAGGATAGCCGCCAGGTCGCCGGTGCGCGCGATGGCAGGACCACTCGTGGTCTTGATCTGAGCGCCCAGCTCGTTGGCGATAACGGTGGCCAGCGTGGTCTTGCCCAGGCCCGGAGGACCCGAGAAAATCACGTGGTCGAGCGTCTCGCCACGGCTCTGCGCCGCTTCGATCAACACGCGCAGGCTCTGCTTGATGTGCTCCTGGCCACAGTAGTCGTCCAGGCGCTGGGGGCGCAAAGTGCGGTCGACATCGAGGTCCTCGGCCGTCAGCTCCGAGCCCACCATGCGCTCGCCGTGCGCCATGGATGCCGCCGGCGAGTTGCCGGGCGTCGACCACAGGTCCTGAGAGTCATCGGCTTCCCACATCACGCATCCATTCCGAGTCGCTTAAGCGCCGCGCCGAGCAGATCCTCGACACGCATATTCTGCCCATCATACCCGCTCAGGGCAACATCGGTCTCCTGCGGGCTAAAGCCCATGGAAAGGAGCGCCGCACGGGCGTCATCGATGGCCGAGGGAGCGGCAGCGGGCACGGGCATCGCAACCTGGCCGGGAATCACGTCGACCGGCACAAAGCCCTTGTCCTTGGCAAAGGTGCTCTTGAGCTCCAGGATCAGACGCTGAGCTGTCTTTTTGCCCACACCGGGCACCTTGGCCATGCCCTTGTCGTCCTCGGCCATCACCAGCGAATACAATTGCCCCACGGTATAGGTGGAAAGCACGGCGAGCGCCAAGCGCGGGCCAACGCCCGAGACAGACACGAGCCGGTCGAACATCGTGCGCTCATCCTTTGAGGAAAAACCGAAAAGTGTCATGGCGTCCTCGCGCACCTGCATACGCGTGTAGAGGCGGACCTCGCCGCCGGGCGTCGGCAACGTGGCCGCAGTGCTGCCCGAGATGCCGAGCTCAAAGCCAACGCCCGACACATCGACGACAGTAGAGCTCATCGTGGCCTCGACAAGCGTTCCGTGGAGCTGGGAAATCATCAGTATCCGGTTCCTCTCTGTTGATAGAACTCGCCACCGGTGAGGGCGCGGGTGCGGCTGAGGTTTACGTGGCAGATGGCGCAAGCCAGGGCATCGGCGGCATGGTCGGGATGAGGGTCGTGGTCGAGCTGCGTGAGCGTGCGCACCATGTAGGCGACCTGTCGCTTGTCCGCGGCGCCGGTACCCACCACAGCCTGCTTGATCTGCATAGGCGTGTACTCGCCGATCTCGAGCGCGCACTCCGAAAGCGCCACGAGCGCGGCACCGCGGGCATGTGCCGTGGGGATGGCCGAACGAACGTTGGCGCCAAAGTAGATGCTCTCGACAGCAGCCGTGTCGGGTCGATAACGCTCGACGACATCCTTAAGGTCATGGGCGATATGCGACAGGCGCACCGCGAGCGGACTTCCGGCACTGGTCTCGATGCAGCCATAGGCACGGCAGCGGACCTCGCCACGCCGCTCCTCGATAATCCCCCAACCCGTATGAGCCAAACCGGGGTCGATACCCAAAATGACCAAGCCAACCTCCCCTCGCCACAAGCACAGCGCAAGACAAGGCCCCGCGCATCATTCACGAACGTCTGTTCTAGAATAACACAACGGGGCCAAGACGCTTAGTTGAAGTATCGGGGTTGGAAGCGAATCCCATCCCATAGTTAGTTTTGGCTGAAGAATGGGAACTGCCTCGGGTCAACCGGCGGATGCGGCATCGGCGTGCCCTGGGGCCCACCCTGTGGTCCGCCCTGGCCGCCCATCATCTTATCGATGGCGTCCTGAACCTCGCCCTCGAACTTTTTCATGCCCTCGTGCAAACGACGCTGACCGTCCTCAGAGCGCAGCTCCTCCATCTGCTCGGGCGAAATACCCAGCAGCTCACCCAAAATGCCCATCATCTCACCGCGCATACGGTCACTCGTATCCTCGTCAGCAAAACGGCGCACCTCGGCGCGCGCCAGCGAATCGACCGTCATACGCTCCTTGCCGTTAAGCCCCAGGTCGGACCACGCGAGCATGTACGGCCAGGCGCGCTCGACAAACGAACGGGCTGAGACGATCGACGCCGTCGGCAGCATGCGGCGGGCGGCCTCGCCCTGACGCACGAGCATCAGCAGCAGCGAGCAGGCCTCAGGCTTGCCAGCGGCCATCGGGATGTCGTCGAAAGATCGATTGCGGTCCACGTGCGCCTCGAGCGCGCCATCGACCTCACCCGGCTCAAGCCCGCCGAGCAGCTGTGCCGCGCGGTCGAGCATATCGACCGGACCGTCGAGCGTCGAGAGCGCCTGCGCCAGCACTCGCTCCATACAATCTTCCACCGCGTTGAGCGTCACGAGCTCTTGGGGCACCACGGCAGACGTGCGGTTGCGCACACGCGCCACAAACTCAAGCGTCGACAGGTACACATCGCCAAAGGGCGCGTAATCGCCCTGGTAGCCGCCGCAAAGCGCCGGCGCCGCCAGCGCGTACTCGGTTTTGGACAGCGGGCTCAGCGCCATCGCACCCAGCTCGAGCGCCGTGTCCTCCAGCATGAGGCCCAGCGTGCGCGAGCGCAGACGCTCGGCATCGCCCGCCGACACGTCGCGATCGAGCACACGCGCCGCATCCGGTGCATCGCGCTCGACGGTGCGAATGTGCAGACGCTCGGCGATGGCGCGGACGGCGGCACAGCGGACAGCCTCGGCCTCTTCCTGCGCCGGCGTAAAGATACGGTTGCGCCCCAGCACCAGGCCAATCACATTACGCGGGCCCAGAGCGTCGACGGTCAGCGCCGCCAGCAGGGACGACGGCAAGTCGCCCTCGAGCGCCACCACAGCACGCGACGCACCGTGGGCTCGGGCGTTGTCGCGCACGGCGAGCACCAGCGCCTGCCACAGCCACTCCTCGGAACGGAACTCGGGCAGTTCGTGATCTTCCAGGGCATCGAGCATCACGCCGCGCTGAATCTCCTGAACCAGCAGGCTCTCCTCAAAACACGGCGCCTGGGCCACCACACGACCACAGTCGTCGAGCACAAACGAACCGCCGGTATACACCGACTCGTCATAAGCACCGACCGGCGCCATACAGGCAAACCACACGCTGCGCTTGGATGCGATCTTGCGGTAGGCGCCGCTGCGAACGGCGGCAATGGCGGCAGTCTCGCGGTCGGTCATGTCAAACGCATTGAATTGGAAATACGCAATGAGGTCAACACCGGTCGGCAACATCTCGAGTTCGCGGTCCAAGTCAAAAATCACGGCGATGCGCACGCCGTCCACGTCGAACACCGGCGGCGCCCAACGCGTGTCGTTGTTCTCGCCACGCTGCAGGGCAATGCTCGAACGCGCCGGCACCACATGACCGTCCTTGAGCATCATGTAGTCGAGCAGCGGCTGACCCTCAAACGAAACCGCCGCGGGCACGATGCAGATCATGTCAAGCTCCTGGATGCGCTCGGCGACACCAGTCAAGCCGGCAAGCATGTCGTGCTCAAAGTCGGCAGCGCCCACCAGGCCACCGGGCATGGCGCCCATAAAGAGCGGAGCCGGAACGCACAGCACGCGCGCCCCGCGCTCGTGGGCCAGACGAGCCTGGTCCTCGATGCGGCCGCAAATGCCCTCAATATCACCCAGGCGCATATCGATCTGTGCAAGCGCGAGCTTCATGGCTCAGCCCTTTCCGTCGTAAACCATCGAAATCGTAGTAAAAGCGCCGGCCGCATAATGCAGCCGGCGCTCGCATGTGCATATGCTAGCTATGATACCCCGAGCGGGGGCGCGCTCCTAGAACGTCGCGGACCACAGCCCGTGCAGGTTGCAGTAGGCATAGACGGTACCGGTCTTGGAACCGCCGGCAAAAAACGTCGCGGGCTTCATGCCGGGCTCAAGGTAATGGACCTCTAAGCGGCCCTCGGCCTCAAGGGCGATCCACTCAATATAGTGCTCGGGCAGGCTGGGGTGCTCGACCGAGCCAACGCGTGCGCGAATCACGTGACCGTCGCGCTCGGTCTCGACAACAGGCACGTGCTTCTCGTGCGCCGCGTCCTCAGTGTTTGCGGTCAGTTCCGTGCAACCGGCAGGGGTTGCAACGTCGTTGCCAAGGGCGGCAATGAGCTTACCGTCGGGGTCCTTAAAGAATTTCGCCATGATGTTCTCCTTTGCTGACGTGCCAATGTTCTTGATGGTTCTTATGCCCAAAGGCAGACAAACCATCCACGGCATTGCAAATGAACACATAACGGGCGGGGACGATGGGGCAGCGTGCGCTATCCGCCCTGGCGGCCCCACCCGAGCGGGTTAGCGCCCGTCGCCGCCCAGCAGCGCCAGAACATCTTCGCGGGTAAACAGCGCCGACGAGATGCCGTCGCCGCCGAGCACGCTGTTGACCAGGTCGCGCTTGGACTCCTGCATCTGCATAATGCGCTCCTCGATCGTGTCCTTGGCGATGAGCTTGTACACGGTCACGGTATGTTGCTGGCCAATACGGTGCGCGCGGTCGGTCGCCTGGTCCTGCGCTGCCACGTTCCACCACGGGTCGTAGTGGATGACCACGTCGGCCGCCGTCAGGTTAAGGCCCACGCCGCCCGCCTTGAGCGAAATCAAAAAGACCGGAACCTCGCCCGCTTGGAACTGCGCGACCATCTTGGCGCGGCTCTCCTTAGACGAAGCGCCCGTGAGCTTAAGGAAGGCGATGTCCTCCTTGGCCAAGCGCTTACCGATGATATCGAGCATACCCGTAAACTGGCTGAACAACAGGATGCGATGCCCGCCGTCGAGTGCGCCGTGCACGAGCTCCATACACGTATCGAGCTTGGCGCTCCCCTCCTTGTAATCCTCGTAGTGTAGACGCGGGTCGCAGCAGATCTGGCGCAGCTTGGTGAGCTCGGCGAGCACCTTGAGCTTGTCCTTCTTAAACTCCCCAGCCTCGCGGTGCTGCACCTGCTGGGCGATGCGGTCCTGGTTGGCCAGGTAGAGCTTGCGCTGCTCGCCGGTAAGCTGTGCCATGACGGTGTCCTCGATCTTCTCGGGCAGGTCGGCCACCACGTCTTCCTTGACACGGCGTAGCACAAACGGCGACACGAGCGCCTGCAGACGAGCGGCGCTATCGCCCTCGGCATGCTCGACCGGGCTTTCGAAGCGCTTGGCAAACGACTCGCGCGTCCCCAAAAGGCCCGGCATCAAAAAGTCGAAGATGCTCCAGAGCTCGGACAAGCGGTTTTCGATGGGCGTGCCCGTCAGGGCAAAGCGCACGCCGGCAGGCAGTCGCTTGGCGGCGCGCGCCACCTGCGTGAGCGGGTTTTTAATGTACTGGGCCTCATCGAGCACCACGCGGGCAAAATCCTGCTCGACGTACTCGTCGATATCGCGCCGCATAAGGTCATACGACGTCACAACCACGTTATGCTCGGCCACGCCGGCAATCTGTACACGACGTTGAGCCTTGGCGCCCACAATGGCGCACACATCGAGCGACGGGGCAAAGCGCTCCAGCTCGGCAGTCCAGTTGTACACAAGCGACGCAGGGCACACCACAAGCGTGGGCTTAGCGTCCCCCGCCTCCACGCGCGCCAGGATATGCGCGATCATCTGGAGCGTTTTGCCCAGGCCCATGTCGTCGGCCAAGATGCCGCCAAGGCCCAGGTGCTCGAGCGAGCCGAGCCACTGGTAGCCGTCGACCTGATAGCCGCGCAGCGTGGCCTTGAGCGAGACCGGCACCGTAAAGTCCATCTTGCCGAGCGTATCCAAGCGCTCGACGGTACGACGGAATGCGGCGTCGCGATCGGCTTCGAGCGCGGGCGTGCGCGCGAGCATAGTATCGACAAACAGGGTGCTCGACGCGGGAAGCGACACGCCATCGAGCAGGTCGACGGCATCGACGCCAAGGTCCTCGGCAAGACCAAACGCGGCACGAGCGCCCTCGTCCAGGCGCACGATATCGCCGGACGTAAGGCGCGCGAACGTCTGGTGGCGCTTATGCGAATCGAGATAGATGGCAAGGTCGGCCGCCGAAAGCCCGCTCGCGCCCAGTTCGACGTCGAGCAGGTTACTCTTGACGGTCGCACGCACCGAAAGCTTGGGCGCAGGACGGACCGAGATCTGGCGCAGGCGGTCGCTGAGCATGACCTCGCCCAGCTCGGACAGGGCAGACAGGCCCTCGGTCAGCAAGTGGAACAGGCGGGCGTCGTCGCGCTCCTCAAACGCCAGGCCGCCCTCGTAGAAATCGAAGTACAGGGCCGCCGTGTCCATAACGCGAAACTCCGCCACCGTATCGCGGGGCGGAACGCCGGGACGTTGCTCTTCGAAAGGACTGCCCGGAGCACCAAGACTAAAGAGATCTGCCGACCAATCACCGTAGGTCACCGTAATCTTGCAGGTCACAAGACCATCGTCGACGCCAATCGCCATGGCAAAGCTCGGCTCGGGCGCCACGGCGTCGAGCGCGGCGGGAGCGGTCAGGTCGGTATAGTCGCGCAAGATAGGCAGCGCCATGCGGCAGAACTCGCCCACCTGGTCGGCGGCGATATGGACCGGCGTGCGGCAGGGCAACAAGTGCGAAAGGAACGGCGCCGCATGTTGGGCAAACGCCGTGTCGGTACGGCGCGCGCGGCGCGTATCGACCAGATAGGCTACGTCGCTCGCGACAAAGCAATGCGTATCGGCCGGAAGGCGCAAGTCGTAGCTGCCTCCCGCCGCCGGTGCAACCTTGGCGGCAAGAAGCGGCGGGCGCTTAGCCGGGACTTCGCCCTCCCCCTGCGGCGACGACTCGACGGCCACCTCGTAGGAGCGATGCGTCGTCGTCCCCCGCGACCAAGCGGGCTCAAAGGACATGGTCCTGCCGCGCAGCAGGTCCAGCACGGACACGACGGAATACTCGGATACCGGCAACTGACGCTCGGCGACAAAGCCGCTGCGGGCAAAGTCATACGATGCCGAGCGCGAGCTCGTAATATCACCTAGGTAGGCGACCGTCATTGCAACAAAGTCAAGCAGCTTTGTCGACACGTCATCGAATGCCTCGGGCACATGGACAAACGTAAGCTTCTTGCCATAGGAGAACGTACCGCCGCGCACATAGGCATCGGCCATGCCGTCGATATCCTTAACCACGTAGGACACCGAACCGCAGCGAATGCGAAACTCGAGCGCCCAGCTAAAGCGGTCGGCGAACAGCGGATTGTAGTACGGCACCAACGAGGGCTCCAACGCCGCTTTGGGGGCGTCCGGATCAACAGCACCGGCGAGCTTGCGGCGCATGCTCGCCAGCTCATCCATGCGCGCGTCCGAAAGATCGGAGAGCGCCTTCATGAGACTCGGGCTCGTGGGAACTGGCGCCGGGAAGGGAAAGTTAGGGTTAACCGCCGGTGCGGTGGACGCGGGACGCACGGCTTGCTTGGGCGCCGCCGTAAACGTGCGAACCGGCGTGCGCAGCCCCTCAACAGGCTCAATGCCGCTGGCGTCCAGATACGCAAGCGCCGTGGCGATGGCGTGCTTGCACATACCGGGATAGCGGTAGGCGGCGGGGCAATCGCAGTCGTAGTCGATCACCTCGTGCTCGTCCATGTCGAGCGCCACGTGCGTCTTGTACAGGTCGCCGCGCGAACCGCGCACCGAGCCCTCGACCGTCACGTTTTTGGAGAAGCGCGAGCCGCTGTCCTCAATCGACAGCACGGCGCCGTTGAGCATGAGCGAGCGGCCCTTCATAAAGGTGCCGCTCAGTGCCGCCTCTTTGCGAAGCGCCTGCACAAACGTCCCCTGTGCCATCACTTCCTCCAATCTCACCCGGGGTAGCTTAGATAACCGTCACGCGGCCCTGGTTACCCACGATGGCCTTGGCCTCGGCTAGCAGCGGAATCGAGCGTGCGTTGACCTTGGCAGGCACCTCGGCGCGCAGCACGCGCCCGTCCACCTGCTCGATAAAGATCTCCACGCGGTCGCCACCCGGGTTAGCGGTGAGCACCGTGGCCAGGCGCGCCATATTGCCCTGGCTAAAGCGGCTGTTGGGCACCATGACCTCAAACACCTTGGGCTTGTTGTTCTCCTCGTTGAGCTCCAGCGGCACGATCTCCTGCGCGATGATCTGGTCGCCGCGGTCCGAGCGCTCGAGTTTGCCCTTAATGCGCACAAAGGCATCGGACAGCTGCGCGCCGGTCTCGGGATCGACCTCGCCGTACAGATACCCCTCGGCCTCCTTGTAGGTCTTGGGGAACACCACGACCGTGGCCTCGCCTTCCATGTCCTCGAGCTGCACGATGCCCATGGGATCGCCGTTTTTGGTCACGCGCTTGGACACGCTCGAGACCATGCCGGCCCACCACAGCGCCTTGCCCTCGGGAATCTCCTGGTTGATGGTGCCGCCTGTGGGGTTTTGCACCTCGTAGCCGGTATCGATCTGCGAGAACGAGAAGTCGCGCGCCTTGGCTAGCGCATACTCAAACGGGCGCAGCGGGTGGTCCGAGACATAGATGCCCAGAACCTCTTTCTCTTGGCTCAGCTTAAGGTGGCGGTCCCACTCCTGGCCATCCGGATCGGGCACGCTCACCTCAAAGCCCGAGCCCTCAACGTCGCCAAACATATCGAAGAACGACGTCTGGCCGCTCGCGCGGTCCTTCTGGCGCTTTACCGCGGCATCGATGATGTTCTCGGGGTTGTTCTTGTCCACAAAGTGCATCATCTGGCGGCGCGGATACCCCGTGGAGTCGAAGGCGCCTGCCTTGATCAGCGATTCGATCACACGACGGTTTGCCTGGCTCGAGTCCACGCGCTCGACAAAATCGTGCAGCGTCTTAAACGGACCGCCCGCCTCGCGTTCGGCGATAATCGCCTGCGCCACGCCGGTGCCCACGCCGCGGATGCCGGCCAGACCAAAGCGCACGCCCTCCTTGGTAGCCGTGAACTCGGTACCGGACTCGTTGACATCTGGCGACAGCACGGGGATGCCGTCGTGACGGCACGCCGAGACGTAGTGCACGATCTTGTCGGTCTTGCCCGTATAGGACGTCAGAACGGCCGCCATGTACTCGTGCGGATAGTGCGCCTTGAGCCATGCCGTCTGCATAACCAGAATGGCGTAGCCGGCGGAGTGCGACTTGTTAAAGGCGTAAGACGCGAACTCGAGAACATCGTCCCAAATCTTCTGGGCGACCTCGCGCGTGTAGTTGTTCTTGATAGCGCCGTTCATCCAGTGGTCGTAGGTGGTCTCGTCCGAGCCATCCTCCCAGTGCAGCACCGTCGACGTGAGCAGCTTGATCTTTTTCTTAGCCACGGGCTTACGGATACGTGAGTCCGATTCGCCCTTGGAGAAGCCGCACATCTCAACGGAGATGAGCATAACCTGCTCCTGGTAGACCATAGTGCCGTAGGTTTCGCCCAGGATGTCGTCCAGGCGGTCGTCGTAGGAGACCGCCGGCTCCTTGCCGTTCATACGGTTGATGTAGGACGAAACCATGCCGGCGCCCAGCGGGCCCGGGCGGTACAGGGCGATCAATGCTACGACGTGCTTGTACTCGGTGGGCTTCATGTTCTTGATCGTGGCCGTCATGCCGGCGGACTCGACCTGGAAGACGCCGGCGGTGTGGCCGGAACCCATGAGCTTAAAGATCTCGGGGTCGTCAAAGGGAATCTCTTCCTCTTTGATGTCGATGCCGAAGTTCTTTTTGATGTTTGCCTTGGCCTTGGAGATAACAGTCAGCGTGCGCAGGCCCAAGAAGTCCATCTTGAGCAGGCCCATGTCGGCAACGGTATGGCCCTCGTACTGGGTAATCTCGACGCCGCCCTTGGTGTCGAGCTTGGTGGGCACGTGCTCGTTGACGGGGTCGCGGCAGATCAGAACGGCGCACGCGTGCACGCCCTCGCCACGGGTGAGGCCCTCGATTGAGAGCGCCGTGTCGATGATGCGGCGGGCGTCGTCGTCCTTTTTATATGCCTCGGCAAAATCGGGGTTAAACAGGTCCTCTTTGCCGGGTTGCTTTTCGAGCACCTGCTTGAGCTTGACCTTGGGGTCGCTCGAGACCATCTTGGACAGACGCTGGCCCATGTAGACCGGGTAGTCCAGGACGCGAGCGGCGTCGTTGATGGCCTGCTTGGCCTTAATGGTCGAGTAGGTGATGACGTGGGTGACCTTCTCGGGGCCGTAGAGCTGGCGAACGTGCTCCACGACCTCGAGGCGCCGCTCATCGTCGAAGTCCATATCGATATCGGGCATCTCGGTACGCTGCGGGGACAGGAACCTCTCAAACATCAGGCCGTTCTCGAGCGGATCGAACGCGGTGATGTTCATGGCGTAGGCGACGATAGCGCCGGCAGCCGAGCCACGGCCGGGGCCGACGCCGATGCCGTTGTCCTTGGCCCATTGCACGTACTCGGCAACTATCAAGAAGTAGGCAGCAAAGCCCTTGTCGCAGATGACCTTGTATTCGTACTCAAAGCGCTCTTTGATGTTGACGCCACCGATTTCGCGTGTGGCCCAGTCATCGCCATAGTGTTGGCGCAGGCCCTTCTCGCACTCGCGGCGGAACTGGCTCTCGTGCGTCTCGCCGGGGTCGAGCAACGGGAAGCGCGGCAGGATGATGGAGTCCCAGTCCAGCTCCACGTAGCACTTGTCGGCGATCTCGAGCGTGTTGTCGCAGGCCTCGGGGCAATACGGGAACATCGCCCGCATCTCCTCCTCGGTCTTCATGTAAAACTCCGAGCCGGTCATGCGCATGCGGTTGGGGTCGTCGACCTTGGCGTTCATGCCGATGCACATGATGACGTCCTGTACGGGCGCGTCCTCGCGGCGCAGGTAGTGGAAGTCGTTGGTGGCGATGACCTTGACACCCACCTGTTTGGCAATGTCGATGAGCGTGCGGTCCATCTGCTCGTCGGTCAGGCCGTTGTCGGTGGTAATGCCGTGTTCCTGGATCTCGATGTAAAAGTCGCCAGGGTCGAAGGTGTCGCGGAAGGTCTCGGCCCACTTGATGGCGCCCTCCATGTCACCGCGGTCGATGTATTTGGGAATGATGCCCGCGATGCAGGCGCTCGTGCAGATCATGCCCTTGGCATGGCGACGCAGGTTGTCGAGCGTCACGCGCGGCTTGTAGTAAAAGCCCTGCACAGCGGCCTCGGAGACCGTCTGCATCAGGTTGACGTAGCCCTCCTGGTCCTTGGCCAGAAGAATCATGTGGTAGAGCTCGGGCTTATGGTCGCGGGCGAGCGTCTCGTCCGGCGTAAAGTAGACCTCGCAGCCAAAGATGGGTTTGATGACCAGGGGCGGCTTGAGCTCGTCGATGTTGCCCTTCTCGTCCCACATGGCCATGTCCTTCACATACTGGGCATGCTCGCGCGGGCTTTCCTCGGGATCGGGCTCCACCAGCTCGTCGCGGCGGTCCTTTTCCAAGAAGGCCTTGTCGTGACTCCAGGTTTTGTACTCGGGCGTGTTGTGGTTAACGGCGTCGCAGGCCAGCGCCAGGTCGGGCACGCCATACATGTAGCCGTGGTCGGTAATGGCGACGGCGGGCATGCCCAGCTCAACGGCACGGTTGACCATATCCTGGATACGGGTTGCGCCGTCGAGCATGGAGAAAACAGTGTGATTGTGCAGATGGACGAATGCCATGTAATGAGCTCCGATGCGGGTTCGTGATCTTAGGGTTACGATTCTACCGCACAGCGCGGACGGCACCCGAACCTAGCCCAAACCCACACGGCTCCTCTTGCAGTTGCGGTGAAATGCGGACTGTTTGGCGGCTTTTTTGACCAAAACAGTCCGTATTCCACCGCAAGTTATCTGAGGACTAGAGGTTGTAGGTGACCACTTGAGGTTCGGCGGGATTGACGAAGATGGTTGGATTCGCCCGCTCCACGCGAACGAACTTGACGGTCACGACCTCAAAGCCCGCCTTGTGCAGAACGTCGGCGTAAACGCGCGCCTGCAAGGCGTGTTTCTCGAGCAGCTGCTCCGGCGTCTCATCCGGCGTGCCGCCCGTCTTGTAGTCGATGACCAGTGCGCGCGACGGATCCGCCGGGTCGGTTGCCAAGGCATCGATGGCGCCCTCGGCATAGGCGCCGTAGCGGGCGATATCCTCGTCCTCGCAGCCCAGCGAGAAGAACGGCACCTCGGCACGGATGCACGGCCACGCGAGCAGCTCGGCACGAACCGACGACTTGAGCCAGCGATCCAGAGCGACATCGAAGCGCTCGCGCTGTTCCGGCGTCAGGCGCCACAAGCGAGCCAGGGCGTCGGCACGCTCAACGGGCAGCGCATCGGCACCCATCTCGATGAGCCACTGGCAAGCGGCGTGGAAGGCCGAGCCCAGCGCCATGGGGTTGCCGGCGGGCTCGACAGCAGCCACGTCCGCATCGGCCATCTCCGAGCCATCCGACTCCGCATCATCGCCGGACTCGTCCATGGGAACAAGCGCCTCGGCGGCACGGTCCTCGGACTCGGCATGCAGCGCCACGGCAATTGACGAGTAGCTATACGAGTCACGCACCGGGAACGGACAGATGCCCATGCGCACGCCCACTGCCTGGGGATACACGAGCTCAAACGCATCGGGCTTGGGGTCGGCAGGACCGGGCACAGTTGAGTGCGCAGCATTATCGGCGGCATCGGCATCGCCGCGGACAAGCCTGCCCTCGGCATCCAGAGAAGCATTGGCCTCAAACGACTGCTCGCCAAAAGCAAAGTCAGCCAGCGAGATGAGCTCGTAGTCGCCCGGCTGGGAGTTGTCGAACACCAAACGGTCGGCATCGAGCTGCGGCATGTCCAGGCCGTCCGTCGGCAGAATACGACGCAGCACGTCGTAGGTCAGATCGGTCTCGACGTCGAAGGTCGGCGCCGTCACCTTGCCACGGCTCACGCCGGCATCCATCGCCAGAATGACCAGCTCGCGCGCACGCGTCATGGCAACATAGAGCAAGCGGGCCCGCTCCTCGAGCGAAAGCTGCAGGTCGTCGTCGCGCAGGCGGGCAAATGCCTCGGCGGGAGAGCCCGTCGCACAGACGTCCTCCATGAGCTCTGGCGGCAGCCACAACGACGTGCCCTTGCCCTTAAACGCATGCTCAAACTGCTTTTTGACGTCGTCGCCCTTCACAAAGGTTCCGTCGGCGAGCTTAACGCCGTCGAAGCGTGCCGGCAGCGCCACGATCTGCGCTCCGCCCTCGACGCGACCCATCTGTGCCGCACCCGAGGACTTACGCACGCCAAAACACTCGGCAACCGCTACGACCGGATACTCCAGACCCTTGGACGCATGCACCGTCATGATGCGTACCGCGCCGTCGTCCTCCTCGTTGAGCGCGCCCGGGGCCTCCTTGCCCGCCAAGAAGCGGTCGAAGGCGAGCGCAATGGAGCGCGGCGAGTTGCCGAGCTCGGCCTCTGCCTCGGCCACGGCGTCGAGCGCCTTGAGCACGTTGGCGGCAATGGCCTTGCCCTCGGGACCACGCTGTGCCAGACGCACAAACCAGCCGGAGGCGTTGACCACGTCGCGCGCGATGGCGGCGAACGAATCGCGGCCCACGCGACGGAGCGCATACCGCAGCACCTCGCGGGCGCGCGTCACGAGCGGCAAGTCTTGCAAACCCGGCACATCGGAATCGCTCATGATGCCCACGTCGATGTTGCGGCGCGAGGTTTCCCCCGTCTGGTCGTCCAGCTTGGTCGCCAGCGCCAGGAACTCCTGAGCGCCGAGCGCAAACATCGGCGAGGCCAGCAGCGGCATAAGACCCTGCGCCGTATCGGCCGGGTTAGCAAGCGCGCACACCAAGGCACGCACCGTTTGGACCTCGGCAGCCTGGGCAAAGACCGAGCCGCCCGCGATGACGCAGTCGAGCCCCTGGTCGCGAAACGCCTGTGCGTAGACATCGGCATTGGTCATGCGCCCCAGTAGCAGTACCATGCTGCCCTGGGGCTGGCCCGCTTTAACGAGCGCTTGGAATCGCTCCGCAATCGCACGAGCTTTCGCCTGCGTTCGCTCCTGGGTGCTGCCGCCGGCAACGAAGACCGCCTGGCGGCGCGACGCCTTTGCCTTGAGCTTGTCCTCGCGATCGTCACTCGGCTCAAGATCCAAGAACCCCTGCATCAAACCACCGGTATCGCCGTCAAAGACGCGCGCCACATAGCGCAGCACCTCGTCGTGGCTGCGGAAGTTGCGCACGAGTTTGACGAGCTCGCCGGCGGGGGCATCGGATGCGGCAGCCGTCTCGGGCGCAGCAGAGGAGCCCACTTTGCGCTCCTGGCGGCGGAAGACCTCAACCTCGGCGCCGCGGAAACGATAAATCGACTGCTGCGCATCGCCCACGGTACACAGCGCACGCTCACCCGCGCCGGTCAGGTAACGGATCAGGTCAACCTGCATCTGGTCGGTATCCTGGAACTCATCGATCATGACCATCTTAAAGCGGCCCTCATAGGCTGCTCGAATAGCCGGGTAGTCGCGCAGAGCCTCGTACGCCATGCGCAGCAGGTCGTTGTTATCGAGCGCGGATTGGCCGGCCTTCAGCGCGCGATACTCGGCCTCCACGGAACGGGCCAGGCCCACCAGCGCATCGAGCGCGGGGGCACCGCAGGCAAGCACGATATTGATAAATGCATCGGCGGCCTCGACCTTGAGCAGCTCCACCTGCTCCTTAGGAAACGCCTTGCTCGCCCGAGGCATGCTGCACGACATCATGAGTCGCGCCGCATCCTCCATGGTTTTGCCGCTCGCCTCAAACGCGTCGATGGCATCGAGTGCCACCTGCGCTTTCTCGGTCGCGGCCTTGCTTGCGCCCAGCGCCGCACGATAGGCATCGGCGAGTGCCGAGGTATCGGCCTGGCCGCGCGCCACGCACACGTCGTCCATACCGCCCGGCAGCTGGCTCGAGAGCTCCAGCAGCTCACGCACCAGGCCCTTGATGGTGGTGCCGGCGCCAAAGAGGCCACCCTCGCCTGCCATGGGATACCAGGCGTAGAGGCTTTTAAGCGAAGCGGCGAGCTCGGGGGCGGCATCGGGCGCCGTCGCTCGGGCCAGCACATGCTCAACAGCCTGATCCATAAGCTCATCGGTATCGGTAAGCACCGTGAACTCGGGATCGATGCCCAGCTCCAACGCATGCGCGCGCAGGATGCGCGAACACATGCCGTGAATGGTCGAGATCCACGCATCGTCGACGGTCAGGGCCTCCTCGTCCATACCCTCTTCGATAAGCGCGCGACGCACGCGGTCGCGAATCTCGGCCGCGGCATCTTTGGTAAAGGTAATGGCGAGCACCTGATCCAGATGCTCGACAAACGGACCGGATTCGGGCGAGAGCGCATAGACGATGCGGCGCGTGAGGGTAAAGGTCTTGCCCGAGCCGGCACCTGCCGAGACAAACAGCGGGCGGTCGAGCGTTTTGACGACTTGCAGTTGTTGCGGCATCAAAGTCGAAAGATCCATGGTCTACACGCCCCTCCTTACAAACGTTCCTTCGTGGTTATACGAGCAGCGCGCATGCGCGGCCTGCGTCGACGCCGGGTCGACGGCGGCAACGTTGCCTGCCTCGAGCTCGCGCAGGCGCTCGGCGATGCCGTCCTCCACGCGATCGAGCAGGGCGTCGAAGTCCATGCTGCCGCCCTCGCCGGGAAAGCCCTTCTTAAGCCCCGGGATGCGGCCGTCACCACGCTCCTCCTCGAGCAGCTCGGCACTCGCGGCGCCTCGCAGCGCCGGTTTGCCGCCCTTGGTCGAAAAATAGAGCGCCGCGCGGGTGTCCAGATCCAGCGCCCGGCGCATAGCCTGCGCATAGATAAGCGTCTGGGTATGGGGCGGCAGCCACCGCGGATCGTCGATGGGCGCCGTGCCTGATTCCTCGTCGCGCACCGTAGGGTCGGCGAGCTTAAACTCCTCAACGCCCGTGCGATGCTTGTAGTCGATTACCACGGCGCGATTCTCGGCGTCCACGTCCACGCGGTCGATGCGCCCGCCAAGCGGCCAGCCGGCATACTCGACCTGGAGCTCGTTGAACGCAAACTCCAGGTAGCGCGGCGCGAAGGGCGCGAGCGCCTCGGCTTCATAGGCAAGCACGCCCTCCAGCTGCGGCAAAATCTCGGCCACTTGGCGCTCCTCCACTGGAGAGAGCGGCACCAGCGGGCCCTCGGTACCGCGCTTGCCGGCGTGCTCGGCCAGGGTCTCGGCAAAGACCTCGTGCAGCAGCTCCTGAGCACGTGGCAGGTTCTCGGGCGTCACGCGCTCCATGCCCTCCTGGGGCAGACGGGCATGCAAGTGCTCCAGCACGTCATGGACAAAGTTGCCCTTCTCCATGTTGCCAAAGCCGGCGTCGATCGACTGGGGTTTGACGCGATACGAGACGAACCAGCACAGCGGGCAGGTCGAATAGGCCTCGATCTGCGAGGCAGACGTCAGGCGCGGCACCAGCGGCGCATCCTCGCCCTCGCCATCGCGACGGCGCAGGACCAGATACGGAATGGCTTCATCGCTCAGATGCTGAGGAGCTTCGCAGGTCACGCGCTCGCGCCTAAGACCTTCGCCTGCCGCGGGATCGAAGTCCCTTACGATATCGCCCTCACCCACGCACTTCGCCTTGTCGGCGCCAACGGCCTTAGCGTCGTCAGCGGCCTTGTCGGCGTCAGCGGCCTTAGCATCGTTAGCGGCCTCGGCATGCGCCCGCAACTCGGTCCACACGGCAGCCGGGTAGCACTCGCGCGCCTGGCGATCGTGCGTCACGCGGGCAAGCGCAACCGGACCGCGCGCGGCCTGCATCGCGCGGCCAAAGCGCACGCGCAACAAGGCGGCAGGCTCAAGCGTCACACCGCTGCGATCTAACTCTGCCGTCAGCGTTGCCAGCGGGCCCTCCTCATGTGAGAGCGGATAGCTGTCCAGGTCGACGTCGGCAAACAGCACGGCATCGTAGCTGCCGGGGCGCAGAGCCGCCGCATCGGCAAGCGAAGCAAAGCGAACCTGGGCGCGTGGCGCACGGTCAACCTCGTAGGTCTCGTAATCGTAGGCGGCGCTACGCTTGTCCACCTTGGTGCGAATGTCATCGAGCACGGGCACGGTCGCGGCCTGCGACACGTCGAGCGCACGGGCGCCATTCATAAGGATGTCGATGACGTGGCGCAGCAGGGCCACCTCCGCCTGGCGACGGGCCTGACCGTCGAGACCGCCAAGTGCGCGATCGGGCAGTGCCTCGGCAACGGCAAGCATGGCCTTGAGCGCCGTCACGGGTTTGTCGCGCCACAGCGCCTGGAACACGTCCGAGATCACGCACGGCACGTTCTTAAACCAGTTCTCGTCGCTCGCCGCTTTACGCGCGCCCCTCACCTGGCCCTGCACGCTCTGCAGCAGGCTCTTGACGCCCGCAGTGGTCTTGCTGCGCGACAGTCGCATATTCTTGTCGAACGTGCGCGCGCTGGCGGCGTCGGCACCCGAAAGCGGGCTGTAAATCCAGTCGGTAAGCTCCGGAGCGGGCCACCACTCAGTCTTAGAAGCTGCCCCTTCGTCGGCGGCCTTCATACGCTCGATCAGGTTGGCGAGCGCCGTGAACTGCCTGCCCGCAATGGATTGGGAAAACGCCGTGAACTCGGCCGTCTCGGCAGCAACGTGGCGCGCCGCCAAACGAGCGGCAAGCTCGCCGAACAGCTGGGGTGCCCGGGCAGAAACAACGAGCACGCGTACGGGGTCGGCGGGTGTTGCAGCAGCTTTATCGTCCTTGGACTCCTTGTGCGCTTTCACCAACTTATCGATGACGTCCGCATAAGCATGGGCACGGGCATGGGGGCCGGCGACCTCAATAAAGGCAGGCTGAGCAGCGGACTTGGAGGCAGTCTGGGGCGCGGCGGCGCCCTCCCCCAGCGGCGCGATCTCAAACAGCACACCGCGGACATCAAATGCCGCGGCAAGCTCCTCGCGCATCGCCGCTTGCTCGCGGGCAAGCAGCACGACAACCTCTCCCCCGTTGTTTGCCACGGCGGACAGCAGCTCGAGCAGGCTATACGTAAATGACGTGACGCCGCGCACGCAAACGGCGCGGGCGCACCCCGGCAGGTTGTCGGCCAAAGCGCCGGCCATAATGTCAGCCGCCTCGCAGGGCTCGACCATATCTCGACGGTCCAAACCGCGCGCATAGGCGCACAAAAGTTCAAACACGCGAGCCTCGGCGTCGCTTTTGGGCTTGGGCTTGCAAACGTTGTCGCAGCAACGCTCGGCGCCTGTCCCTGCCACACCCGGCAGCACATCGCGAGCCATACGCGCGAGCATACGCACCGTGCCCTGGCTGCGCGAAAGCGGCTGCAGGTCGGCGTCGTCGAGGCGCGCTACCATGTCCGAAAACAGCATCTGGCGCTGCAGGTTGTCGACGAAACCGCGCCCGTCGCCCAAAAGCTCCCAAAGCGAGCGAAGCCACGATGTAGGCGTCTTGTAGTCAATACCCAGCGAAACGCCGGCTTCCGCCGCATCATGACGGCACAGGTCGAGCTCGGCAAACGTTGGCGCCAGCAGCACGGCACGCCCGTGGCGGGCAATAAGGTCGGCAAGCAGCGCCGCCTCGGCATCGCTCAAATCCGCTCCGGCGTTGGTGGTATAGATTCGAACAGGCATGGTCCTCCACTCAAACCGTTCGCAATATTCAATGTTTCCATCCTACCCGCCCGCGCGGACAGATTTGCCCCACGCCAACAGATTTGACCCCTTGGAGACGGAGGAAAATGGATCACCGAGGAGGTCAGTCTAACCCAGTGATCCGTTTTCCTCCGTCCCCAAAGGATCAAAAAAACCGCCCCCGAAGGGACGGTTCTGCGCAATTCGTTTGTTGCCGCTGGCCTACTCGCCATCCTCCAGTTTGATGAGGATCTTGCGATAGCCGCCGTACTCGCCGTTGAGTGCCTTTGAAACGCGGCTCACCGTAGTGGACGAAGCGCCGGTGCGGGCCTGAACCTCAACATAAGGCTCGCCCTCATCCAGATAACGCGCAACCTGCAGACGCTGCGATAGATCGCAGATCTCGCGCGGCGTGCAGATATCGGTCAAAAACGCTTGGATATCCTTCTCGTCATCCAAAAGACTAAATGCGTGGACCAGCTGCTTGACATCAGGCTTGTCAAACATGTTCTCGATATTCATCGATCACCGCCAAACCCGCCAAAAGGCATCGAAGTTGATACTGACATCGGGCATCGTTCGCCCGTTCTATGCAATAGGGCAACGCGTGTGGCTTTTGCCCGTAGCAGTTTAGCACACCACCAAACTAAAGCGACAAAACTCTCTGCCAGCGGCGCATTTTCTAGGACGAACGCCGTTTTGAAACCGAATGCGCACGTAAGCTCCACGAATATCTGAGACAATGGGCAGCCGAACAAGGCGGCACACCCGAGCGGCCGTCCAAGCTGCCGCAGCAAACCGCTTCACGCGACACCGACGCACCCTGCGCAAGAAAGGATTCACACCATGCGCTTTATGCTTAACTGGCTCTTTACCTCGATCGCCATCGCGATTGCCACGTTCCTCGTCCCCGGCATCCAGCCCTTCGGTTTTGCCGAGGCCTGGGTCTGTTTCGCCTTCGTGGGACTGTTCCTGAACATCGTCGATTCGCTCGTCAAGCCGTTCCTGACGGTTATCTCGCTGCCGCTCACGATCATTACACTGGGTATTTTTCAGCTCGTAGTCAACAGCTTTATGCTCGAGCTGGCCAGCTATCTGTCGGTCAATCTGCTGGGCGCGGGTATCTCCATCGCCAGCTTTGGATCGGCCTTTATGGGCAGCATCCTGGTGTCCATCATGCGCAGCATTCTCGATAGCATCGCCGAGGGCTAAAACGGCCATTCCGGCCGCGCCCGTCTCAACAGCCCAAAACGAAGGCCGCCCATCGCAAAAATGGGCGGCCTTCTTATTTGCCAAGTCTCAAAGGGCGAGAGAATCTGCCATTTCCACCCCGTCCCCAAATGGCAGGTGGTCTAGATCACGTAGTCGTAGCCTTCGTTGGGAGCGACAAGTTGATCGAGCGTCACACCGTCGAGGTAGTCGTTGATAAGCTTGTCCAGGTTCTTCCACACGTCGAGCGTGGGGCACTCGTCAGAGCGCGAACAACCCTTGCAGTCGCCATCCAGGCAGGCGACCGGCGCCAGGCTGCCCTCGGTCAGGCGCAAGATCTCGCCCACCGTGTACTGCTCGGGCGGGCGCGTGAGCACATAGCCGCCGCCCTTGCCGCGCATGCCCGAGAGCATGTTGGCGCGCACGAGCGTAGCCAGAATATTCTCGAGGTACTTCTCCGAAATACCCTGACGCGCCGCAATCTCTTTAAGCGGGATACGGCCTGTCGCCTGGTGCTCGGCCAGGTCGACCATAACGCGCAGGGCATATCTGCCCTTTGTGGAAACCAACATATATATAGCTGCCTTTCGGTCTTTTAATTCGTAGAAATTCTAGCCGAAAAATTGGTTTTGAAAATACCTATTCCCGTCAAGATGGTTAATCGACTCGTAATAATCTTCTATTTCCTATTGCGTTACTAGGCTTTACTGTCTACTATGCTTGCCAACAGCAAAACGAACAACCTATAAGGTTTGTGGGTTTCGCTGCTACACACACCGTAAAACCACACGGTATCCAGTCATTTGAACACTTTGGAGGTTCACCATGAGCAATGTTTACACGTCCATCGATCAGCTTATCGGCCACACCCCGCTTCTGGAGCTCACCCACTTCGAGGCCGATGAGGACCTCAAGGCCCGTGTGCTCGTCAAACTGGAATACTTCAACCCCGCCGGGTCCGTCAAAGACCGCGTCGCCAAGAACATGATTGACGAGGCCGAGAAGGCCGGCAAGCTCGTGCGCGGTGGCGACTACACCATCATCGAGCCCACGAGCGGCAACACCGGCGTCGGCATCGCTTCGGTGGCGGCGGCCCGCGGCTACAAGGTGATCATCACCATGCCCGAGACCATGTCCGTCGAGCGCCGCAAGCTGATGCAGGCATACGGTGCGCAGCTCGTGCTCACCGACGGCTCCAAAGGCATGAAGGGCGCTATCGCCAAGGCCGAAGAGTTGCAGAAGGAGACCCCCAACAGCATCATCGCCGGCCAGTTTGTGAACCCCGCGAACCCGGCCATTCACAAGGCCACGACCGGCCCCGAGATCTGGGACGACACCGACGGCAAGGTCGACATCTTCGTCGCCGGCGTCGGCACCGGCGGCACCGTGACCGGCGTGGGCGAGTTCCTCAAGGAGCAAAACCCCGAGATTCAGGTCGTCGCCGTCGAGCCCGCCACCTCCCCGGTGCTCTCCAAGGGCCTGGCCGGCCCGCATAAGATCCAGGGTATCGGTGCCGGCTTTGTGCCCGACGTCCTCGACACCCAGGTCTACGACGAGATCATCCCCGTCGAGAACGACGACGCCTTTGCCACCGGCCGCGCCGTGGGCCACAAGGAGGGCGTGCTCGTGGGCATTTCGTCCGGCGCCGCTGTGTGGGCCGCCCTGCAGCTGGCCAAGCGCCCCGAGAACGAGGGCAAGACCATCGTGGCGCTGCTCGCCGACACCGGCGAGCGCTACCTGTCCACGGCACTCTTCCAGGACTAGAGCTCTCGTTCTTAGAACGAGTCCAAGGCACGCCGGTCTCCCCTCTCTTCTGGCAGCCTGAGCTCATCCCAACAGGGTGTCCCACAGGACGCCCGAACTTGCTACAATGTCTGCGGCGCGGAACCAGCCTCCCGCGCCGCTTTTCTTTTTTGGCCACATGCCACCAAGGAGAACCTCCCCATGCACAACAAGCGCGTGCTCGTCGCCATGAGCGGCGGCGTCGATTCCAGCGTGACCGCGTATCTGCTCAAAAGTCAGGGTTACGAATGTGTCGGTGCCACCATGCGCCTCACCTGCCCCGCGCCCGATCCCACCACGGGCATGAGTAAGGTCGACCGCGACATCGCCGATGCAAAGGCCGTCGCCGAGCGCCTGGGGATACCCCATCACGTGCTCGACTTGCAGCAAACCTTCGACCGCAACGTTGTCGAGCGTTTTATGAACGCCTACCAGGAGGGGCTGACGCCCAATCCGTGCATCATCTGCAACCGCCATATTAAGTTTGGCGCGTTGCTGGATGCGGCGCTGGATATGGGCTGCGACTACATCGCCACAGGCCACTATGCCAAAACGAGCCAGGCGCCCGACGGCACCTGGCAGCTGCATCGCGGCGAGGACCCCAAAAAGGACCAGAGTTACTTTTTGTATTCGCTCACGCAGGAGCGCCTGGCGCACACGATCTTTCCGCTGGCAGGCCTAGACAAAGAGCGCGACGTGCGCCGCATAGCCGCCGAGCAGGGCTTTACCAACGCCCAGAAGGCCGAAAGCGAGGACATCTGCTTTATTCCAGACGGTGACTACGCGGGCTATATCGAGCGCCGTTGCGAACATCCCGCTGCACCGGGCGACATTGTGTGGCGCGACGGCAGCGTGGTCGGGCGCCACAACGGCGCGCTGCGCTACACCATCGGCCAGCGCAAGGGCCTGGGCGTCGCGATGGCGCATCCCGTGTACGTAACGGGTGTCGACGCCGTCAACAACACCGTACATCTGGGCGAGGCAGAGGACCTGACGGCCACGGCGCTCACGGCCAACGACTGGATCTGGAGCGCCCCTGCCGACCGCATGGAGGCCGAGCTGGATGCCGGCGGCATCCGCGTGGGCGCCAAGTACCGCTACCGACAGAAAGACCAGGCAGCGATCCTTACGTGCGACGAAGACGGGCAAATGTTGCTGACCTTTGACGAGCCGCAGCGCGCCATCGCCCCCGGCCAGGCTGTCGTTATATACCGCGGCGACATCGTCCTGGGCGGCGGCACCGTGACCGGCGCACTTAAGTAGCCGCGGGTTTATCGCTGCACGTGTCGAAGTACCTCAACAGCGGCACCAACCTCGATTATGCGACGCTCGAGGCCGCGGCGGATGGCCTCGAGTCGACCCTCCGCCGTGGCCCATTCGCTCTGCGAAAGAATCTCGATCGCCTCATCAACAAATCCGTTGAGCCGCGATGAATCGAACCAATCGAGCAAATCCGCAAGCGCCAGCTGGACGGAAGGGTCGGGCCCAAACGGCTTAGCGGAAAACCCAAACTCCCCAGCTGCGAGCACGGCAGTTGGCACGTTGTACCACAGGCAGTTGCCGCTATCGAACAGCGGAGCAGGTTTTATCTCCAGGGTGTCGACATTGCGGATGATGCCGAAGTTTCGCCAATGGCGGTCGCTGTTGGCCAAAAGGGCATCGCAGACAATCATCTGCGACATAGACCTTCTCACAGCGGCCTCATCGGCACCATGCTTGCCAAGGCAGCGACAGTATCGATCGTATGTCGAGTTTCCCCGCTGGCCACCAAGTGCGCCCTTAACGTAAACAGCCGGAACGTATTCCTCGCGGCCGTCAAGAAAATCCTCGCACAGGCACGCGGGGCCATCGAACATCCGCTCAACCGTATAAGGAACAAACTCGCCCTCCGACAGCAAGCGACGATGCAGAGCCGTTGCAACCGCCTCGTTAAAGGGCCGTTGGTCGTCCATGCCGCATCCCTTGACCAGAACGCGAACACCGTTGCGAATCATCCACGATTTAGGGAGCTCGCCCTCGGACGTGTTATCAGGATTTTTAAGACCGATGCCTTCCAGCCAACCCGAACGCTCTTCGGGTGCCGATCGCTCAAATTCGTTCTCAAAGTAATTGATGTTTTGCCATTTGAGTTCGGCGCAATCGGCCGGCCGCAGCCAATAGCAATCCGAAAGCGATAGGCCCAGGCACTGAACCGGCACCTCAATGCCACTGGCAATTCCCAGTTCACGATAGCGCGAGACGAGTCCGGGGCGGACGTCAGGCACCGACCGATGGCTCCACCACACGTTGAGCTCCCGTTTATTCACCGTAGGAGAAGAACTCGAGCACGTGCCAAACGGCATCCTCTGCGCATCGAGCACCTCGGCGATTTCGAAGGGAAACTCACGTGTCGGATCAAATGAGACATGCGCGACCTCATGGTCGGCCGACATCAGCGTAAACTTGCGCCCCACATCGGCCGCAGGACGGCGTCCACGTTTGCGGACCTTTTGATAAGCGAGCGCAGAATCATACTCAACCATCTTCCGTCCGCCCACAATATCGCACGCGAGCGTTCCCGATGCGGCAAGTTGCGATATGCGGGCTTTCGTAACGCCCAACAGGCGGGCGGCATCACCCATAGATAAGTACTCAGATGTATTCATATGCCGCATCACCTCGTTAAGTAATTTACGCGTTTAGTTAACATATTACATACATCATAATACTAAACGACCTAAGGCGAAAAAAGGCCCGAGAAATCGGGCCTTAGCGATTGGTCAGCCGAGTCGCAAACTACTTCCCTAGCGCTGGACGTAGGCGCGAACGAGCTCGTAGGTGTTGCGCACACCGTCGATGTGGCTGCGCTCGTAGTTGTGGCTCGCGTACACGCCGGGGCCGATCAGACCATGGCGAATGTCATAGCCGGCCGAGAGCGTGGCCTCGACGTCGGAGCCGTAGTGCGGGTACACATCGATGGCGTAATCGAGCTCCAGCTCGCGCGCGATGTTGGACAGCGTGGTTACCAGGTCGTAGTTGTACGGACCACCCGAATCCTTGGCGCAAATCGAAACCATGCGCTCGGTGCAGCCAAGGTCGTCGCCCACGCAGCCCATGTCCACGCTGATCATCTCGCGCGTGTCGGCCGGCACGAAGGCACCGCCGTGGCCGACCTCCTCGTACACCGTAAAGAGCAGCGATACCTTGCGCGAAAGCGTCACCTCGCCGCCAGCAACGGCGCGGGCCAAACCCAGCAGAATCGACGCGGACAGCTTGTCGTCCAAGAAGCGGCTCTTGATGTAGCCGCTCTCCGTCACCGTGGTACGCGGATCCATGGCGATGATGTCGCCGGTCTGAATACCCAGCTCGAGCACATCGTCCTTGCTGTCAACGTTCTCGTCGAGCAGGATTTCCATGTTCTTCTCGATGGTCTTGACCGGCTCATCGGCCACATGCGCCGAAGGCTCGGTATTGAGGACCACGCCCGTGTAGACATTGCCATCGCGCGTGTAAACGGTGCAGTTCTCGCCATCGGCCGTAGACCACTGGTGCCCGCCGAGCGTCGTGGGGCGCAGGCGACCATTGTCCTTAATGGAGCGCACCATGGCGCCCAGGGTATCGACATGGCTCGCCAGTACGAGCGGCTCACCCTCGCCACCAAGCTCAACCAACACGTTGCCCTTATTGGAGCGCTCGGGGCCAAAGCCCATATCGCGCAACGTTTCCATTAGATAGTCAGTAGCCGCACGGGTATAGCCCGTAGGTGAAGCAATCGAGGTAAGCGCCTTCAACTGGTCAGTAATATAGGAGAGCGTAGAATCCATCTTGGACACCAAAGTCACCCTTTCACATCGAATTAAACCCACAGCAACAATACCACCGCGAACCATCTTTTTACCTAGCGAGATGACCCATCGAGCTCCCCAGAACTGCGCCCGCCACGATAAGCAGATACAAGGCGCCATCCAACAATGCGCCCCTCACATCCCGCCTTTCCGGCACCCCGGCATCTGAGAAAAGAACGCAGGCGATCCCGGGCTTCCCTCCGGGCGCATTCCGCAGGACGTAAAAGGCCCCGCCGCGCAAGTGAACTGCGTCCCAAATCTTGGACGCCCTAAATAGCGACTAGGCCGCGAGGGCCT